>CALEDU010000205.1 GCA_937949455.1 uncultured Tepidimonas sp.
TGCAACGCTTGCGCGAGTCGCTGGCACCGGGGCCGTTTGACCCCACGCAGGCGCAGGATGCGTTCGTGCTGGCCATGGCCGATGCGACCGCTTCCAAAATCGTCCCTGGGCTGGTCGCGATCCTGGATCGGGAGGCGCCAGGGGTGACGCTGCGCGTGCTGCCCCTGACCACGCGCGACCCGCGCCCGCTGCTGGAGGACGGCGGGGTGGATCTGGCCATTGGCCACTTTCCAGGAGTGTTGGCAGAGCTGGGGGCCACCCATCTGCAAGAACAGGCACCGCGCTTTCTGTCGCGCCGGCTGTATGAAGGGCACTACGTCGTCGTCATGCGCCGCGGGCATCCCCTTGCCCAAGGGCCGCTGACGCTGGACGACTACTGTGCGGCGCGGCACCTGCTGGTGAGCTTTTCTGGCCGGCCGTTTGGCTTTGTGGACGAAGCGCTGGCCGCCCTGTCCCGCCGGCGCCGCATCGTGTTGACGGTCAACCAGTTTTTTACCGCCGGGCAGGTGGTGGCGACGTCCGACCTGTTGACGGTGCTGCCGCAGCATTTTCTGAGTAGCACGGGCCGCACTGCCGAACTCGCCGTGCAACCGCTGCCGATCGCTGTCCCAACCGTGCATGTGGACATGTTGTGGCATCGGCAAACCGAACTGGGCAGTGCCCAGCGCTGGCTGCGCGAGGCGGTGGTACGTGCCGTCGCCAGTGCCCCGGCACCCGACGAGGCGCTCTGATGCGTGTGCAACTGCTGTCCGATTTGCATTTGGAGGTCAACTCCAGCTTCGTCCCGACGCCGGCGGCGGACGCGGACTTGCTGGTCCTGGCCGGAGACGTGGGATCGTACCAAAGGCGGCTTGGTGGGGATCGTCTGGGGCTGCCCGACTGGGGGTTGCAGGCCTTCTCGCCTCTGCCGCAATACGGGGGGTGGCCAACGCCAGTGCTGTATGTGCCGGGCAACCATGAGTACGACGGCTTGGATTGGGATGAGGCCCACGCGGGCCTGCGTGCGGCGTGTGCGCGGCTGGGCATCGTCTGGCTGGAACGCGAGGTGGTCGTCATCGATGGAGTTCGCTTTGTCGGCACGACGCTCTGGAGCGACTTTGACGCATTGGCCACGGTGCCGCTGCTGCGTCGCGGCCGGGCACGCCCCATCGCCGACCCGGATGCTCACCGGCTGTACCAGCGGCAGCGGGCCTTTCGGGCTGCCAATTTCCACTTGGCCCAAATGGCCACGCAGCGCGCGGGCCGGTTGTTCGACGCTGAGGCCATGCGCGCGCAGGCCCTGCATTGTCAAGCGTGGCTGCGCGCGGCACTGTCCCTCCCTTTCGAGGGTCCCACCGTCGTCGTGACCCACTTTGCGCCGACGTTGCGCAGCGCCGATCCACGCTACGGCGTGCAGCCCGGGACGGCCGGCTTTTGCAATGCGCTGGACGACTTACTGCCGCGGGCCGACCTGTGGCTGCATGGCCATCTGCACTGTCCGCACGATTACCGCGTCGGCCGCTGCCGCGTGGTGGCCAATCCGCTGGGCTATGCGGACAAAGGCGAGCAGGCAGGTTTTGCCCCTGCGACAGTGGTCTCGGTACCGTAAGGCCTGCAGGGCGTACTTACATCGCCGACAGCGTCACGCGCAACGCCGGCGCGCCAGCTCGGTCTGCCGCATGAGAAGGTGCGCGCGGCAGGCTTTGCCGGCCTGCTGTACGATGTCGGCAAGGCGGACATCCCGCTGGAGATCCTCAACAAGCCCGGCCGCCTGAGCGACGAGGAGTTCGCGATCGTGCGCGAGCACCCGCGCAAGGGCTGGGATCCGGCCCAATGGAAAATCCCAGACCTCGACGAGATCTGGTCGGGCATCCTGGGGCTGGGGCGCGGCTGAACCCGGCGGCGGCAGACCGTGGCTCAGGCCATGGGTTCGAGCAGGCTCGCCGCGGCGTCGCGCAAGGCATGGGTCAGGCGGGTGAGCACATCGGAGTCCAGGTTCCAGCAGTGCCAGTACAGCGGCACGGCATAGGCGCTGCCCGGGGCCACATCCACCAGCGTGCCGGCCTGAAGCGCCGGCCCTGCGACCAGGCGCGGTACCACGGTCACCCCCCAGCCGGCCAGTGCTGCGCGCACCTGCCCCTCGGACGAAGGGACGTAGCACTGTTGCAACACCACTTGCGCCAGGCCAAATACTTGGCAGACGAAGTCGCGCTGCAGATCGTCCTTGCGGTTGAAGGCGACGAAGGGTACCCGGTGGAAGTTGTGGCGCGTCAGCCGCCCTTCCAGCGCCACTGCCGCGAAGGCAGGGCTGGCCACCGCGACGTAGGCCATGCGGCCCAGCGGCTCCAGCCGGCAGCCGCGCAACGGCTGTGCCAGCGAGGTCACGCAGCCCATCACCTGGCCTTCGCGCAGCCATTCGTGGGTGAAGTCCTGGTCGTCGTGGATGATTTCCAGCGGCACACCGTCGTGCACCAGTGGCGTGATGGCCGGCAGCGCCCAGCTCGCGATGCTGTCGGCGTTGATCGCCACGGAAATGCGCCCCTCGTCGCGCGGCCGGGCCGCTCCAGGAGATGAATATGCGAGTGGTGGTTCTGGGCGCAGGCATCATCGGCACCTCGACGGCGTGGCACCTGCTGCAGCGTGGGCACGAGGTGGTGCTGGTGGATCGCCAGCCCGATGCGGCGCTGGAGACCAGCTTTGCCAACGCGGCGCAGATTTCAGTGAGCTACTGCGAGCCGTGGGCCAACCCCCAGGCGCCGCTGAAGGCACTCAAATGGATGTTCGACAAGCAGGCCCCGCTGCTGTGGCGCCCGCAATGGGATGTCGCGCAGTGGCGCTGGCTGCTGGAGTTTCTGGGCCAGTGCACCGACCGTGCGTTTGAGCGCAACGTGGCGCAACTGGTGTCGCTGGGCGCCTTCAGCCACGCCACGCTCAAGCAGATGGTGGCCGAGACGGGGATCGAGTACCAGCGCAGTGAGCGCGGTATCGCGCACATCTACACCGACGTACGGGCCTTGGCCGAGGCGGCTGAGGCGGCCGAGCTGATGCGCCGCCACGGGGTGCAGCGCCGGGTGGTTTCGCGCGAGGAGCTGTTGCGCATCGAGCCAGCCCTGCAGCCTTTTGCCGAGCGCATCGCCGGGGGCACTTACACCCCCACCGATGAGCACGGCGATGCGCGCGTGTTCACCCAGGCGCTGGCCCGACGTTGCGCGGCCCAGGGAGCGGAGCTGCTGTTCGGCCACGATATCGAGCGGCTGGAAACCGCAGGCGGCGACGTGCAGCGGGTACAGGTCCGCAGCCGTTCGACCGGCCAGCCGCGAGCCTTGCAGGCCGACGCCTTCGTGGTGGCCTGCGGCTCATACAGCGCGCCGCTGCTGGCCACGGTGGGTATCCGTGTGCCCATCTATCCCGGCAAGGGCTACAGTGCCACCCTGGCCCTGCGCGACCCAGCGCGGGCACCTCAGGTCAGCCTGCTCGACGATGGCCGCAAGATCGCCATCTCGCGCCTGGGCGAGCGCCTGCGCGTGGCGGGCACGATCGAGCTGGGTGGATTCGACCTGCGGTTGGACACGCCCGTGGCGCGGGCGCGCTGCCATATGCTGCTGGAGCGCATCGAGCAGCTCTTCCCTGGCGTGGCCGACACGCGCACGCCGGAGCAGGGGGGGGAGCCCAACTTCTGGTGCGGCCTGCGCCCGGCCACACCCACCAACATCCCGCTGATTGGCCGGCTGCCGCTGGGGCGGCTGTGGATCAATGCTGGCCATGGCACTCTGGGTTGGACACATGGCGCTGGCTCGGGCCGGGCCTTGGCCGAGCTGATCAGCGGCGAGTGGCCAGCAATCGCCATGGACTTCGTCGGGATGGCTGGGGCGCAGCACCGCACCGTCCGGCCCGCCGCGGCATCCGCCAAGGCCTGACCCCTGCCAGGCCGGCCAATGCCCGAGTGTCAGAGCCCAGCGCGGGCTAGGGCATCGCAGGGCCCGGGCACGCACCGGACTGCAGCAGGGCACAATCGCATCTCATGTTCGAACCGTCGCCCGAACGGTTTCGGGCCGCCCTCGGGCGCTTTGCCACCGGCGTGACCATCGTCACCGCGCGCGCGGCGGATGGCGCACCGGTCGGCCTGACCGTCAACTCGTTCAACTCCGTCTCGCTGGAGCCGCCATTGGTGCTCTGGAGTCTGGCGCTGCGTTCGCGCGCACTGCCCGTCTTCGAGTCGGTGGCGCATTACGCCATCCATGTGTTGGGGGTGGCGCAGCAGGCCCTGGCGCAACGGTTTGCCAGCCGGCACGGGGACCGTTGGGCCGGATTGGCGTGGACGCCCAACACCGAGGGCGTGCCGCTGCTGCCGGACTGTGCCGCCGTCTTTGAGTGCCGCAGCCGCAGCCGCTACGTGGAGGGGGATCATCTGATCCTGGTGGCCGAGGTGCTGCGCTGCCATCACGACAGCGCGCTCTCACCCCTGCTGTACCATGGCGGACGGTTCCACACCGAACATCCGCTGTGAAGCGCAGCGCTGGGTCAGGGGGCCTGCACGGCCTCGAAGGCGGGGTGCAGCGCGTCGATCCAATGTTCCACCTCGGCTTGCCCAATTTGCAGGTGTGCCAGTGCCGCCTGCCCGTGCCGGGCCCAGTCGGGTGATGGGGGCACCCCTTCGTGCTGCTGCACCAGGTGGTCGGCAATCAGGCCCATCGCGACCAGGTGCCGCACCGTGTCCGAGTAGCGCGTGTCCTCCAGGCAGGTGAAGTCGTGGTGCAGCCGGATGGCCACCGCCACCGCCGGCGGCAGGTGCCAGGTGCGTGCGACGATGGCGCCCACCACGGCGTGGTCGGTGCGGTGGTTGGCATTCTCGGTTTGGGTAAAGGTGCGGTCCTTGCGGGCCAGCGCCTCGGTGATCGTGGCGGCGTAGCCACGCACGCCGCGCAGCAGCACGGGCATGCCCACGTGGCAAAACAAGCCAAAGCTGTATGCCAGCCCAGGGTCCATGTCATAGAGCTGGCAGCCGATGTGTTCGCAGGCGATGGCGCGGCGGTTGGAGCTTTCCCAAAAATGCGCGAGCACCGGTGAATGCACCTGCAGCGCATGGCGTGTCAGAAAGCCCATGAGCAACTGCACCGCAGGCCGCACGCCCAGCACGGTCAGGGCCTGCCCCACAGTGGCCACGGGCTGGCTCAGGCCATAGAGCGGGCTGTTGGCCTGCCGGATCAGGGCGGCGGCCATGGCCACGTCACTGCTGGCAATCTGGTCCAGCACCGCGGGGTCAGGTTCGCCGTGCGCGGCGGCTTGCTGCAATTGGCGCAGCAACTCGGGACAGGGCGGGATGCCGATGTCGCGCACAGGCCCGCGGTTGCGGGCTTGGTCCAATTCGCTTTCGACGGTGGAGTCGGACATGATGTTCGCGGCCGGGCTGCCCGGCCGGTTCAGGGGGTGTCGCCATGAAGCGCTTTGCGGCGCGGGGTAGTCACGCTATCCTACTACCATGATCGCACCTCTTGCGCGGTTCGAAGGCGCACGATCGCTTGCGGTGTCACCCAATTCTGTCCGCTCTGACGCGTGCAGCACCTCATCGCCATGTTTGGCGCGACGGTGTTGGTGCCCATCCTGGTGGGGTTCGATCCCAACGTCGCCATCCTGATGAGCGGCATAGGCACGCTGCTGTTCTTCGTGGCCACCGGCGGCAAGGTGCCCAGCTACCTGGGATCGAGCTTCGCCTTCATCGGTGTGGTGATCGCAGCCACGGGCTATGCCGGGCAGGGGCCCAACGCCAACATGGGCGTGGCGCTGGGCGGCATCATCGCCTGCGGGGCGCTGTACTTCGTCATCGGGGCCATCGTGCAGGCCGTGGGCACTGGCTGGATCGAGCGCCTGATGCCGCCCGTGGTCACCGGAGCGGTGGTGGCGGTGATCGGCCTGAACCTGGCGCACATTCCGGTCAAGAACATGGTGCCGACGCCGTTCGACGCCTGGATGCAGGCGGTGACCTTCGTCTGCGTGGGGCTGGTGGCGGTGTTCACGCGTCGCATGGTGCAGCGGCTGCTGATCCTCATGGGCCTGATCGTGGCGAGCGTCGTCTATGCCCTGCTGGCCAACGGCTTGGGTCTGGGCAAGCCGCTCGACCTGTCGGGGGTCGCCCATGCCTCGTGGCTGGGCATGCCCAACTTCAGCGCCCCCGTGTTCAGCGGCCATGCGATGCTGCTGATCGCGCCGGTGGCCGTGATTCTGGTGGCTGAGAACCTGGGCCATATCAAGGCCGTGACGGCCATGACGGGCAAGAACCTGGATGTGTACATGGGCCGCGCTTTCATGGGCGATGGTGTGGCGACCATGGTCGCCGCCAGCGCGGGGGGGACCGGCGTGACCACCTATGCCGAGAACATCGGCGTGATGGCAGCGACCAAGGTTTAATCGACCGCGATCTTTGTCGTGGCGGGCCTGATGGCGATTCTGCTGGGCTTCAGTCCCAAGTTCGGCGCGCTGATCCAGGCCATTCCGCTGGCGGTGATGGGCGGTGTCTCCATCGTGGTGTTTGGCTTGATCGCGGTGGCCGGTGCCAAGATCTGGGTGGACAACCAGGTGGATTTTTCCGACAACAAAAACCTGCTGGTAGCGGCCATCACGCTGGTGCTGGGCACGGGCGACTTCACGCTGAAGTTTGGCGACTTTGCCCTGGGCGGCATCGGCACGGCGACTTTTGGCACCATCGGCCTGTACGCGCTGCTCAACCGGCGCTCGGCGGGCTGACGCCCGCGCCCGAACCCGCGGCCGATCTGGCCGCCGACCAGGTGTTGGGGCGTTTGCTGGACACCCGAGCATGAAGCGCCGTACCCAGCCGACGCGGCGCTGGCGGATCAGGGTGACAACAAAAAACACCGGGAGCAGGGCTGCCGGTGTCGTGACAAGCCGCCTTTGCCGGCGGCAGCTGGATCGTCTCTGTTGGGCGATCGATTTGTCTCCTCGGTCCCCTCTGAACTGATCGGCTGCGCATGGGCACCGATGTCCGAGTCGCTGCATTCTAGGCCGCGACAACCTTGCTCAGACTAGGGACTTACCCGCAACGCACTCATGCGCCGGCCAGGATCCAGCGGGCGGCCTTCTCGGCGATCATCAGGGTGGGGCTGTTGGTATTGCCGCTGGTGATGGTGGGCATGATGCCAGCGTCGACCACGCGCAGCCCACCGATGCGACCGCCCCGCCCGTCGCGCACGCGCAGATGGGGGTCGGTGACCGCCATCGGGTCGCCGTCGCGCCCCATTGCCGTGGTGCCCACGGGATGAAAGATGGTGGTGGCGATATCGCCGGCCTGCTGTATCAGTTCCTCGTCGGTTTGGTACTGGGGGCCGGGGCGGTATTCCTCGGGCCGGTAGGGGGCGAGCGCGGGCTGGGCGACGATGCGCCGCGTCAGACGCAGGCTATCGACGGCGACCTGGCGGTCCTGCGCCGTGGACAGGTAGTTGGGGACGATGGCCGGTGCGTCCTCGAAGCGCGGGCTGCGCAGGTACACCGTGCCACGGCTGGTGGGGTTGAGGTTGCACACGCTGGCCGTGAAGGCCGGGAAGGGGTGCAGCGGCTCGCCAAAGGCATCCAGGCTGAGCGGCTGCACATGATATTCCACATTGGGCCAGTCAAAGCCAGGCCCACTGCGCGTGAAGGCGCCCAGTTGGCTGGGTGCCATGCTCATGGGGCCGCTGCGCGTCAGCAGGTACTGCAGCCCGATGCGGGCTTTGCCCCACCAGTGGCGGGCCAGGGTGTTGAGCGTCTCGGCCCCTTGCACCTTGAAGACGGCGCGGATTTGCAGGTGGTCTTGCAGGTTGGCGCCTACGCCTGGCAAGTCGGCCAGCACCTCGATGCCCAGCCGCCGCAGCACGGCCGCCGGCCCGATGCCGGAGAGTTGCAGGATCTGCGGGCTGCCGATGGCGCCTGCGCTGAGCACCACCTCGCGCGCGGCCTGGGCTGTCGCGCTGCCTTGCTGGGTCCAGACCTCGACGCCCCGGCAGTGCAGGGTGCCATTGGCACCGCGCTCGATCAGCAGCCGCTTGACCTGCGCCCCGGTCCACAGGGTGAAGTGGGGCCGGCGCTCGCAGGTCGGGCGCAAAAAGGCTTTGGCCGTGTTCCAGCGCCAGCCGCTTTTCTGGTTGACTTCAAAGTAGCTCACCCCTTCGTTGGTGCCGCGATTGAACTCGTCCGTCGCCGGGATGCCAGCCTGCTGCGCCGCCTGCGCGAAGGCATCCAGAATGTCCCAGCGCAGGCGCTGCTTTTCCACGCGCCACTCGCCCGTGCTGCCCGTGCGCCGGTGCCCATGCAGGGCGGCGAATGCGGGGTCGGTGTCTGTATCCAGCCGGTAGTGGTCCTCGTGCGCCTTGAAGTCGGGTAGGCAGCGCTCCCACGCCCACTCGTTGTCACCAGTGATCTGCGCCCACTGGTTGTAGTCACGCGCCTGGCCGCGCATATAGATCATGCCGTTGATGCTGGAGCAGCCGCCCAGCACCTTGCCGCGCGGGTAGCGCAGCCGCCGCCCGTTGAGGCCCGCGTCCGGTTCGGTCGTGTACAGCCAGTCGGTGCGCGGGTTGCCGATGCAGTAGAGGTAGCCAACCGGGATGTGCACCCAGGGGTAGTCATCCTTCTGTCCGGCCTCGATGAGCAGCACCCGGTGGTGCGGATTGGCCGACAGGCGGTTGGCCAGCAGGCTGCCGGCGGTGCCCCCGCCGACCACGATGTAGTCGAAGGTATTCACTGGGACGTCGGCATCGCGAATTCGGCGCCCTTGGGCGTGCGCTCGGGCCAGCGCTGCATCACACTCTTTTGCGCAGTATAGAAGCGCACACCCTCTTCGCCATAGGCGTGCATGTCGCCGAACAGGCTTTTTTTCCAGCCACCAAAGCCGTGCCAGGCCATCGGCACGGGGATCGGCACGTTGATGCCTACCATGCCCACCTGGACGCGGCGCGCAAATTCCCGCGCCACATGCCCGTCCCGGGTGAAGCAGGCCGTGCCGTTGCCGTAAGCGTGCTCGTTGATCAGGCGCACCGCAGTGGCAAAGTCCGCAACCCGCACGCACGACAACACCGGACCAAAGATCTCGTCGCGGTAGATCGACATCTCCGGGGTGACGTGGTCGAACAGCGTGCCGCCCAGCCAGAAGCCGTGCTCGCAGCCCGGGCCAGCGCGGCGGCCGTCAAAGTCCCGTCCATCCACCAGCAGGCGCGCGCCTTCACGGATGCCGGCCTCGATGGAGCCGGTGATGCGCTGGCGCGCGGCGTCGGTGACGATGGGGCCCATCTCGGCCTGCCGGTTCATCCCATCCAGCACCTTCAGCGCCCGCGTGCGCTCAACCAGCCGGGGCATGATCCGGTCGGCCGTGTCGCCCACCAAAACGGCCACGGAGATGGCCATACAGCGCTCGCCGGCCGAGCCGAAGGCCGCACCGATCAGCGCATCGACCGCCTGGTCCAAATCCGCATCAGGCATGACGACCATGTGGTTCTTGGCCCCGCCCAGGGCCTGCACGCGCTTGCCGTGGCGAGCGCCGGTCTCGTAAATGTAGTTGGCAATCGGCGTCGAGCCGACGAAGCTGACCGCCCGCACGTCGGGATGGTCCAGCAACGCGTCCACCGCCACCTTGTCGCCCTGCACCACATTGAAGACCCCGTTGGGCAGGCCGGCCTGCTGGAGCAGCTCAGCCAAGCGCAGCGACGGCGACGGATCGATGGGGCTGGGCTTGAGCACGAAAGTATTGCCGCAGGCCAGCGCGACGGGGAACATCCACATCGGCACCATGACCGGGAAGTTGAACGGCGTGATGCCAGCGACCACGCCCAAGGGCTGGCGCAGGGTCCAGTTATCGATGCCGGTGGAAACCTGCTCGGTGTAGTCGCCCTTGAGCAATTGTGGAATGCCGCAGGCGAATTCCACGATCTCGATGCCGCGGGTGACTTCGCCCTGCGCGTCCGTGAACACCTTGCCGTGCTCGGCGGTGATCAGGGCGGCCAGTTCGTCGCGGTGTTGGTTGAGCAGCTCCAGAAACCGCAACAGAATGCGCGCGCGGCGCAGCGGGGGCAGTTCGGCCCAGGCGGGGAAGGCCGCCTGGGCAGCGGCAACGGCCACTTGCACCTCTGCCGCGTCGGCCAGCGCGACGCGCCCGGTGACGGCACCCGTCGCGGGGTTGAAGACGTCCTGCTGGCGGCCCGACTGGCCAGCGACGGGGCGGCCGCCGATGTGGTGGCCGATGGCGGTGGGGGTCAAAATCATGATCTTCGATTTCCGTTGCAGCAAACGTTGCCAGATGCAGGGATGGTAGATGCATGGTGACCACCTAGCGAGCAACGCAATCATGGCGCAGCCCAGGCGATTTTGGGAGGTCGAGCCGGCCGGGGTTTGGCAGGATGGTGTTTGGGCCCGCCTGTCCCCGCCGCTCAGCCGCGCCAAAAGAACACGGCACTCATCACGACCCCGGTACCGACGACCACCGCCCGCACGGCGGAGGCGGGGAGGCGCCGGGCGCCGCGTGCGCCGACAAAACCTCCAGCGGTCGCGACCACCATCATCAGCAGCGCTGGCCCCCAAGCGATGGCGCCAGCCAATGCAAACGTCACGACCGACAGCAGCGACAGCACCAGCGAATTGAGGTTTTTGAGCGCGTTGGCGGTGTGGATGCGCGATTCGCCCGTCACGGTATACAGTGCCATGAGCAGGATGCCCAGTCCGCCGTTGAAGTAGCCCCCGTATATGGACACGGCCAGCAGCCCCCAGATCCGTGCGCCGCGGCCCGGGGTGCCGCCGCGGTGCTGCGCCAGCCAGCGCACCCACCGCGGCCCGGCCAAGAAAACGACCGTGGCAAACAGCAGCAACCACGGTACGATGGCGCGAAAGGCGCTGGCCGGGGTGATCAGCAACAGCAGGGCCCCCACCACCCCGCCCGCTGCGGCGATGCTTGCCTCCGCGCGCAGGCGTTGCGGTGCAACCCGGGCCAGCTCTTCGCGCATGCCCAGGGTGCTGCCCAGATAGCCCGGACTGACGGCCACTGCGCTGGTGGCGTTGGCGACGATGGGGTTGACGCCCGTGAACACGAGCGCGGGGAATGTCAAAAAACTGCCGCCGCCCGCAATGGCGTTGAGCACGCCCGCCGCGAAGGCGGCGCCAGCCAGCAGCAGGGCGTCGGCCAAGGGCATCTCAGGGCATGGCCGGCACGACCGGCGCCACCGGCTCGGGCGCCAACAGCGTGCCCTCGCGCAGACCCTTGATCGTGGCCAGCACCAGCGCCACGACGACCACGGAGACCAGTGCCAGCAGCACCAATGCTGCCAGTTCCAGCCCGGGGTGAGCCAGGGCCGTCGCCAGTTTGAGGGTCAGGCTGGTGAAGGCCGCCAGCGGAAACGACACGGCCCAGAACGTCAGCGCGAACGGCTGCGCAAAAAAACGACGGGCTTGCGTACCGACCCACAGCAGCATGAACAGGCCCACGCCCCACACGGCGGCAGCCACGCCCGGTGGCCAGCCGAAGCGCAGCGCACCCAGCCCAACCACCGCCGCGGGTGCCAGCGAGATGAA
>CALEDU010000206.1 GCA_937949455.1 uncultured Tepidimonas sp.
CACACCGGTGGCGCGCATGTCCACCCACATGGCACCGGAGGCAATGCAGTCCAGCACGAACAGCCCGCCCACCGTATGCACGGCCTCGGCCACCGTGCGCAGGTAGTCATCGGGCAGCATCATGCCGGCGGCGGTCTCCACGTGCGGCGCAAACACCACCGCCGGACGCCCTGTGTGGATCGTGCGCACCACCTCCTCCAACGGTGCCGGCACCCACGGTGCCTGCGGCGCCTCGGCCACGCGCCGGGCCTTGAGGACATGCGCCTCGGCCGGGATGCGGCCCATGTCGAAGATCTGCGTCCAGCGGTAGCTGAACCAGCCATTGCGGATCACCAGCGCACGCCGGTCGGTGGCAAACTGGCGCGCCACCGCCTCCATGCCGAAGGTGCCGCTGCCCGGCACCAGGGCCACGGCATGCGCACCGTACACCTCCTTCAGAAGGCCGCCGATGTCGGTCATGACGCGCTGGAAGCGCTGGGACATGTGATTGAGCGCTCGGTCGGTGTAGACAACCGAAAATTCGAGCAGACCATCCGGGTCGATGTGGGGCAGCAAGCCAGGCATCGGCGTCGTCTCCTGGAGTTGGATACGTGAAAGCGCTCGCCCGTCTCACACGAGCCCAACGCAGCGAGCGCCGATCAGCTTAGCACGCCATCGCGCAGCGCGTCGACGGCGGCGCGCACCACCGCCTGGATGCTGCCGGTACGCGCATGCACCGCGCGCAGCTGGCGCGCGTGGTTGCCGGCTGCGCCAGCCACCGCCTCCAGCTCCGCCAGCGCTGCTGTGCTGTCCAGTGCCTGTGCGTGCGGCTCCAGTCGGCGCAGCGTGGCCAGGATGTCCTCCCGGATCGAGAGCGGCTCGCGCGTGCGCGGATGCACCATCGTGCCCTCCAGCCCGAAGCGGCACGCTTGGAAGCGGTTGTAGGTATAGACCAGGTAATCGTCCTCCTGCGGCGGCGGCTCACTGCCTTCCAAAAGGTGACGACACAGTGCCTGCAGGTAGCACGCCAGCGCCGCGGCACGCTCCACCGTCAACGGGGTGTCGCAAACGCGCAGCTCGATCGTGCCGTACTCGGGCTTGGGGCGGATGTCCCAGTAGAAGTCCTTCATCGACTTGACGACGCCAGTGGACTCCATCTTGCGGAAGTACCCCTGCTCGAAATCGTCCCAGCGCAGCACGAACGGCGCGCGGCCGCTGAGCGGAAACGCAAACACCGAGTTCAGCCGCGCCGAGTCGAACAGCGTGTCCACCCCCTGGAAGAACGGCGAGGAGGCCGACAGCGCGATGAAGTGCGGCACGTAGCGATTCAGCGCATGCAGCAGGAACAGCGCCTCGTCGGCCGAGCGGCAGCCGATGTGCACGTGCTGGCCGAACACCGTGAACTGTTTGGCGAGATAGCCATAAAGGCCCGAGAGCTGCAGAAAACGCGGCTTGTCGAAGATGCGCTGCTCGAACCAGCGCTGAAACGGATGCGTACCGCCACCCGCCAGCTCGACATTGAGCCGGTTGGCCGCCTTCAGCAGTGTGTCGCGCATCGCACGCAACTGCGCCAGCAATCCGTCGTGGCGCGTATGCACACCGGTGGCAACCTCGATCATGCTCTGCGTCATCTCGGGCGTGACACTGCCCGGAAACGGCGCGCGCTCGAGCAGCGCAAGCAGGTCGTCTGCCCCCGGCGTCAGGTCCAGGTCATAGGGGTGAACGATTTGCAGCTCCAACTCCACGCCCAGTGTGAGCGCGTCGGACTGCTTGAAAGGCTCTAGCGGCATTGCATCACCCCGCGCTGTCCGGAGGCGGCGGCAGCGCAGCCGACGCCTCGCGCGCCGCACGCAGCGCCCACACCGTCACCACCGGCCCGAGCAGCTCGGCCCACAACAGCGCCGCAGCCAGCTCGTGCAGCACCGCTGCGGCCGGCACCACGCCCAGCGCCGCGCTGCGCTCCAACAGCAGCAGCGTCAATGCCGACATTGGCCACAGTGCCACGCCGGTGAGCACACCCTTGCGCACACCGACACCGCCGGGCCAGGCCAGAGCCGCATTGAAACCGACCGACACCAACAGCCGCGCTGCCAACACCAGCGCCGCTACCGCCCACACGCCCGGCTCGGTCAGCGCTGGCCACAGCGTGCGCGAGCCGACATAGACGAACAGGAACACGCCGAGCAGCCAGCCTAGTGTGCCAAAGTCGCGCTGCACCGCGGCGGCCAAGGTCTGCCGCGCGCGCAGCATGACACCGAAGCTCAGGGCTGCCAGCAGCGGCGACAATTTCAGCGCGTCGGCCACCACCGTCAGCCATACCAATGCCAACGCGTAGCCAACGGTGGGCACTACCGGCGCCGCAAACGGCCCACGCACCAACACCCCCAACACCACCGCCAGAGCCACGCCCAGCCCCACCGAAGCCACCAGCGCGTAGCCACCGGCCAGCAGCGCCGCCGCCCAGTCACTGGCGCGGCTAGCGAACCAATAGGCGCTCACCACCTTGACCAACAGCACCGCCAGCACCGACAGCAGTGCCGCCTGGTGCAGTGCGCGCTCGGTAACCTGCCCGCCAGCGCGCAAATCGTTCACAACGCGCAGCAGGCTGGCTGGCGAGGCAGCCACCGCCACCGCTGCCAGCAGCCAGCGCACCTCTGGCTCCAGACCCAGCCAGGCACCAGCCCAGCCCAGCAGCACGAACAGCGTCAGCCCCTGCAACAGTGCTGCCGCTGCCACCCAGGGATTGGTACGCAGCCAACGCAGTCGGATGCGGTGACCCAGCTCGAACAGCACGAGGGTCAGCGCCAGCTGCGCCAGCAGCACCAGCACCGAGCCGTCCACCCACGTCGGTGCGGGGGCCACGGCACTGGCCAGCAGCCCTACCGCGACATAGAGGCTGACCCGTGGCAGACCCCATGCCTGCGCACGCTCGCCCAACCACCACGCCAGCCACAGCAGGGCCGGCCATGTCACCAGCAGCTGCACTGCATTCACCCCGTCCCGTCGTTCGCCGTCATGCCGGTGGGACGGCAAAGCGGCCATCGAGTTCCGCCAGCCCCAGCTCATCGAGCATGCGGGCTAGGCGCTGGGCCGCGCTGTGCTTACGCCGCCCGGTGCGGCGCGCGATGATGAGCTCATTTTTCATGGAGTGCTCCCAGCCCACCAGCTCGGTCACCGTCACCTCGTAGCCGCTCGCCTCGAGCCGCAAGCAGCGCAGCACATTGGTGACTTGGCTACCAAACTCGCGTGTGTGCAGCGGGTGGCGCCATAACTCGGCCAGCGGCGTGCGTGCCAGCTGCAGCGCCTTGTGGCGGCGCAGCGCAGCGGCCACCTCCGCCTGACAGCAGGGCACCACGACGATGGCATTGGCCTGGCGCTGTAAGGCAAAGTCGATGGCGTCATCAGTGGCAGTGTCACAAGCATGCAACGCCGTGACCACGTCCACATGGGCGGGCAATGCAGCCATCGCTGCGCGCACCGTGGCGGCCACGAAGTGCATGCGCGCAAAGCCAAGCCGCTGCGCCAAGGCAGCTGCGCGTTCGACCAGCTCGGGCCGCGCCTCTACCCCCCAGATAGCGCCCAGCGGACGCGCCGCCAAAAACCGGTCGTAGAGCAAAAAACCCAGATACGACTTGCCGGCTCCGTGGTCCACCAGGGTCACGTCACCGCGCGCGGCCACGGCCGCCTGCAGCAGGGGCTCGATGAACTGCAGCAGGTGATTGACCTGCTTGAGCTTGCGCCGCGAATCCTGGTTGAGCCGCCCGTCGCGCGTCAGAATATGCAATTCCTGCAGCAGCGCGATCGATTGGCCGGGATGCAGCTCAGCCAACACGTCGGTAGGCGGCCCCACGGGCGACCGCCGGGGGGTTGGGGATCGGGTCATGGGCAGATCATACGGCCGGGATGGGTGCCCGCGACACACAGCTGCCCACGGCGGTGCTAGGATTGAGGCCGACCGGGACAGCAGCCCGCCTGAGGAGACCACCATGGGCACCATCGTCGGCTATGTAACGCCAAACTTGCCGGAAAACAAACTCCGGCGCTATCCGACCAAAGTCATCAACATCGTCGGCGGCCCAGGCTGTGACAAATCTCTGTACTCCTCGGCCATCGTGCTCAAACTGCATCTGATGCACAAAACCGTGGAGTTGGTGCCCGAGGTGGCCAAGGCCCTGGTCTGGCAAGGGGACTACGAAGCGCTGCGCAACCAGTACGGCATCGCATGGCACCAGTTTCGCCTGCTGGAGGTGCTCGATGGCCAGGTGCAGTATTTGGTGACCGAAGGCGGGCTGCCGCAGTTGCTGTACTACAACGCCCACCATCCGGACAATGTCTGTGATGTGGACAAGACACGCCGCCAAATCTTGGACTGGTACCGGCAGTTCGACAACATCAATCTCTTTGCCCAGCGTGACCCAGACAAGCCTTACATCCGCGCAGGGCGGCTGCAGGACGAAAACCGCGCGCGCGAAATGGACAACGAGATGCGCACTCTGCTCGCATCGGAGGGCATCAAGTACACCCTGATGCCCCCGGATCACCGAAAGATCATCGAATTTACCGGGACACTGGGGTAGGCGGCGTCATCCCTCGCCTGGGTGCTTACCCACCAGCAGCGCATTGACGCGGCGCACATAGCCAGCCGGGTCCTCCGGCAGGCCGCCTTCGGCCAGCAAGGCTTGGTCAAACAGGATGTGGGCCAGGTCCTCGAACTGCGGATGCGAATCCAGCTTTTGCACCAGCGCATGGCCGGGGTTGACCTCGAGGATAGGCTTGACCTCCGGCGCCTTCTGCCCCGCCTGCTTGAGCAGCCGCGCCAATTGCATGGAATATTCGCCGTCTTCCACCACCAAGCAGGCGGGTGAGTCGACCAGCCGCGCCGTCACCCGCACATCCTTGGCCTTGTCCTTGAGGGCGTCCTTGAGTTTGTCGAGCACGGGCTTGAAGGCCTCGGCCGCCTGCTCGGCCGCTTTCTTTTCTTCCTCGTCCTGCAGCTTGCCCAGGTCCACCGCGCCCTTGGCCACGCTTTGCAGCGGCGTGCCATCGAATTCGTGCAGGAACGACAGCGCCCATTCATCGACGCGGTCGGTCATCAGCAGCACCTCGATGCCCTTTTTGCGGAAAACCTCGAGCTGCGGGCTGTTCTTGGCCGCAGCCAAGGTGTCTGCGGTGATGTAGTAGATCGCCTCTTGCCCCTCCTTCATGCGCGCCTTGTAATCGGCTAGGCTGACGTTGACCGCATCGCTGTGGGTCGAGGCAAAGCGCAACAGCTTGGCGATGCGCTCGCGGTTCGCAAAATCCTCGCCCAAGCCTTCCTTGAGCACGGCACCGAACTCGGCATAGAAGCGGCTGTACTTGCCAGCCTGCCGCTCGGCTTCGGCTTTCTCGTCGGCGCTGAGCTGCTCCCACGCCTCGCCGGTGGGCAGCACGTCCTTCTTGGCCAAATCCTCCAGCATGGACAGCACGCGGCGCGTGTTGCCGTCGCGGATGGCTTTCACATCTCGGCTTTCCTGCAGCAGCTCGCGGCTGACGTTCAGCGGCAGGTCGGCCGAGTCGATCACCCCCTTGACCCAGCGCAGGTACGCGGGCATCAGCGCTTCTGCGTCGTCCATGATGAAGACGCGTTTGACATACAGCTTCACCCCGCCGCGCTTGTCGCGGTTCCACAGATCGAATGGCGCCTTGGCCGGGATATAGAGCAGTTGGGTGTACTCGGTGCTGCCCTCGACGCGGTGGTGGCTCCAGGCCAGCGGGGCCTCGCTGTCGTAGCTCAGGTTTTTGTAGAACTCGATGTACTGCTCGTCGCTGATGTCCTTCTTGGGCCGCGTCCACAGGGCGCTGGCGCTGTTGACCGCCTCCCACTCGTCTTTCAGCACATACTCGCCCTTGTCTTTGTCCCACTCCTCCTTTTGCATGAGGATGGGCAGGCTGATGTGGTCGGAGTACTTGCCGATGATGGACTTGAGCTTCCAGCGGTTGAGGTATTCGCTGGCGTCGTCGCGCAGGTGCAGGATGACGCTGGTGCCGCGCTCGGCGCGGGTGATGGTTTCGGTGTCGAAGGCGCCGCTGCCGTCGCTGCTCCAACGCACCCCCTGCTCGGGCGGCAAGCCGGCGCGGCGGCTTTCCACCGTGATGCGATCGGCCACGATGAATCCGGAGTAGAAACCCACCCCGAATTGGCCGATCAATTGCGCGTCCTGCTTCTGATCGCCCGAGAGCCGTTGCAAAAAGTCGCGTGTGCCGCTCTTGGCGATGGTGCCCAGGTGTTCGATGGCCTCGGCCTCGCTCATGCCGATCCCGTTGTCGGTGATGGTGATGGTCTTGGCCGCCTTGTCGAAGGCAACGCGGATCTCCAGGTTGGGCTGGTCCTCGTACAGCGAGGCGTCGGCCAGGGCTTCGAAGCGCAGCTTGTCGCAGGCATCGGAGGCATTGGAGATCAGCTCGCGCAAGAAGATGTCGGGATTGGAGTACAGCGAATGCGTGACCAGGTGCAGCAGCCGGGCCACTTCGGCCTGAAAGGCGTGGGTGTGCTTGCTCATGGGGCTCGATGGTTAGACGGACAATCCAAGCGATGACACAGGGGCGCGACACGCCCTAGGCGGACCACCCCAAACGATGCGGCAGATGAGGGCAGGCGCTGCCGTTTCAAGGCCCATTCAAAAGCGCTCTTGCTCGCCCAGATAGCGCCATTGACCGGGCGGCAGCGCCCCGAGCGCGACTCGGCCGATGCGCACGCGCTTGAGGCCCACCACATGCAGGCCCACCAACTCGCACATGCGGCGGATCTGGCGCTTGCGCCCCTCGGTGAGCACGAAGCGCAACTGCTCGGGATTGATCCACTCCACCTGGGCAGGGCGCAGCGGTACGCCATCCAGCGCCAGTCCATGGCGTAGCCGCGCCAGCGCCTGCGCCGGAAAAACGGCCTGCACATTCTGCGCCACCACACCGGGGCCCTTGGGGCCGCCAGGGGCCCACTGCACCCGCACCAGGTATTCCTTGTCCACTGCCGAGTGCTCGCCCACGATGGCCTTGGCCACCCGACCGTCCTGCGTCAGCACGAGCAACCCCGTGGAGTCGATGTCGAGCCGCCCCGCCGGTGCCAGCCCGCGGGAGTGCGCCGGCTCGAAGCGCCGGGGGCAGCGGTCCTCGCGCCAACGGGTCTGGGGCCGGATCAGGGTCGCGGCGCTGGGGTGGCCGTCCTCCGGCTGGCCGCTGACATAGCCCACCGGCTTGTGCAGCAAAATGGTGACTTGCTGGCGCTGCTGCGCGCGTGCCGGTGCCGCCACCTCCACACGGTCGGCCTCGCCGACGAGCTGCCCCAGCACGGCTGGCTGGCCATTGACGCGCACCCAGCCGTGCGCAATCCAGTCATCGGCCTCGCGGCGGGAGCACAAGCCCAGCGCCGCCATCCGCTTGTTCAAACGCATGCTCATGGCGGGACTGTAACCCGCCACAGCCCCCCCCCGCGAGCCGCGTCAGTCCATGCCGCGGCCCGCGCTGCGCAAGGTATCCAAATCCAACACGCGCAGCCCCCCGTACTCCACCCGAATCGCCCCGGCTTGCTGCCAGCGTGACAGCGCCAGGTTGACGCGCTGGCGCGACAGGCCGACCAGGTAGGCCAACTCCTGCTGGGTAATGCGCAACACCTGCCCCACGCCTGGGAACAGCCCCGGGTGGAACAAATTGGCCAAGCTGCGGGCGACACGCACATCCGGATCGGTGATGCGGTCGATTTCGCGCGCGGCGATGAACTGGCCCAGCCGCTCATTGAGCTGGTTCATCACAAAGCGGTTAAAGCCAATGGAGTGGTCCAGCAGCCAATGGAAGGTCTCCACAGGCAGCCCCGCCACCAAGCTGCGCCGCAGCGCCTGGATGTTGTAGCGGTACGCCTCGCGCTTGAGTGCGGTGCCCTCACCAAACCAGCCGCCTGGTGCCACACCGGTAAAGGTCATGATCGGCCCCTGGCTGTCGTCGTTGCTCATCTTGAGCAGACCGTCGATCAGACCAAACCAATAGGTCACGGGTCGGCCAACGCGGCAGATGAAGTCCCCCGGCTCTGCCTCGCTGACCACGAGTGCGGCCTGCGCCCGCTCCCGCTCGGCCCCCTCCAG
>CALEDU010000207.1 GCA_937949455.1 uncultured Tepidimonas sp.
GCAAGCCCAAGAAACCACAGCGGAAACCAAAGCCCAGCGCCTGCGACACCTCTGGCTCGAAATGCAGCGACGCATCGTTGAGCCGCAGCTTTTCCAGCGCGTCGCGCAGCTGATCGTATTCGCTGGCCTCGGTGGGATACAGCCCAGCAAACACCTGCGGCTGCACTTCTTTGAAGCCGGGCAGCGGCTCGGTGGCGGCGGCCAGGTTGGCGCCGCTGGCGGTCTTGAACGATGTGATGGTGTCGCCCACTTTGGCCGACTTGAGCTCCTTGATACCGGCGATGACATAACCCACCTCGCCCGCTTGCAAGCGCTCGCGCGGCTGGTTGGCGGGGGTGAATACGCCCAGCTTTTCGCAGGGGTACTGCGCGCCCGTGGCCATCAGCCGGATGCGGTCACCTCGGTTGAGGCAGCCATCCACCACCCGCACCAGCATCACCACGCCAACGTAGTTGTCGAACCAGGAGTCGATAATCATGGCCCGCAACGGCCCATCGGGGTTGCCGCGCGGCGGCGGCACCTTGGCCACCACCGCCTCCAGGATGTCGTCGATGCCCATGCCGGTCTTGGCCGAGCAGGGGATGGCCTCGGAGGCATCGATGCCGATGACGTCTTCGATCTCCTGCTGGGCGCGCTCGGGGTCGGCCTGCGGCAAATCCATCTTGTTGAGGACCGGCAGCACCTCCACACCCAGGTCCAGCGCGGTGTAGCAGTTGGCCACCGTTTGCGCCTCGACACCCTGGCTCGCGTCCACCACCAGCAACGCGCCCTCGCACGCTGACAGCGAGCGGCTGACTTCGTAGGAAAAGTCCACGTGCCCGGGCGTGTCGATCAGATTCAGGTTGTAGACCTGCCCGTCGCGCGCGGTGTACTGCAGCGCCGCGGTCTGCGCCTTGATGGTGATGCCGCGCTCCTTCTCCAGATCCATGGAGTCGAGCACCTGCTCGGTCATCTCGCGCTCGCTCAAGCCCCCGCAGCGCGCGATCAGGCGGTCGGCCAGCGTGCTCTTGCCGTGGTCGATGTGCGCGATGATGGAAAAGTTGCGGATGTGCTTCATGGCCACAGAAAAAGGGCGCGCTCCCCAAGCAGCGCGCCCGATCGGTTCAAAGCTGCGATTGTAGGTGTTGTGCGCTGGAGCCGGCGCAACAGTGCTGCTTATGGCCGCACCAGCACCCATTGGGCCCATTCACCGCGGCGCAGGAGCAGGCTCATCGGCCGGCCCTTGGGCCAATCGGCCACGGCGCGCTCCAATTCGCGCACGCTGGCAATGGTCTGGTTACCCAGCCCGACGATGACATCGCCCGGCTGCACACCCGCCGCCGCGGCCGGACCGGCCACTTCGGTGACGCGCACGCCAGCGCTCACCTTCAGCTCACGCCGCTCGGCGGCAGTCAACTCGCGCACCGTCAAGCCCAGCGGACCGGCCTTGGCGGTCTTGGGTTCTTCCGCGGCCGGGGTGGCAGCCGACTCATCCTCGAACATGCCCACGGTGATGGTCAAGGTCTTGGTCGCCCCACGCCGCCACACCTCGACCGTGGCGCGCGTGCCCGGCTTGGTGTTGCCGACGATGCGCGGCAAGTCCGCCGATTTCTCGATCGCCTTGCCATCGAAGCGCAAGATGATGTCGCCCGGCTCGATGCCAGCCTTGGCCGCAGGCGAGCCATCTTCCACCCCGCGCACCAGTGCCCCGCCCAGCCGCGGCAAGCCGAGCGAATCGGCCACGTCCTTGTCCACCGGCTCGATGGCCACACCGATGCGCCCACGCGTGACTTTGCCGTTGACCTTGAGCTGCTCGGCCACGCGCACCGCCTCGTCGATCGGAATGGCGAAACTGATGCCCATGAAGCCGCCAGAGCGGGAGTAAATCTGGCTGTTGATGCCGACCACCTCGCCACGCATGTTGATCAGCGGCCCGCCGGAGTTGCCGGGGTTGATCGCCACGTCGGTCTGGATGAACGGCAGGAAGTCGCCGGTCTCGCGCTGCTTGGCGCTAACAATGCCGGCCGTGACGGTGTTGTCCAACCCAAACGGCGAGCCGATCGCCATCACCCACTCGCCGACCTTGAGCCGCTCGACGTCACCAATGCGCACGGGCTTGAGGCCTGTGGCATCGATCTTCACCAGCGCCACATCAGTGCGCTTGTCGGCACCGACCACGCGTGCCTTGAACTCACGCTTGTCCGGCATCGTCACGATCACCTCGTCCGCACCATCGACGACATGTGCATTGGTCATGATAAAGCCGTCGGCGCTGTAGACGAAGCCAGAGCCGACCCCGCGCTGGCGTTGCTCCGGTCCCCGCTCGGGACGTTGGGGGCCGCGTGGCAGCGCACCCGGGGGCAGCGGAATGCCAAAGCGGCGGAAAAACTCGCGCATGTCCTCGTCCGGTGCAGCGGACTCCGGCCCGCTGGGCTGCACGCGCTCGACCGTGCGGATGTTGACAACCGAGGGGCCAACCTCATCGACCAACACCGTGAAATCCGGCAACCCGGTCAGGCGGGGCGCCGCCGCTGTGCTGGCGGACGATGCGGCACCCGCCGCTGGCTGTGCACCGACGACATGTTGCGCAGCACCCCACAGCAAGGCGGCAGCCGCAGCCAGCGAGACACCCGCCAGTGCCACGGAACGGTGCCGCGGCGACACTCCCGCTACCACGGTCGGTTCAGATCGGTTCATCATTTGGAATCCTCATTGAAGGGTCCCGGCCCCTTGGGCGGGGCCGGTTCCGCGGACGACTCATCGCATGCGCTCGAGTGCGCCCAAAAAACGTTCCAGCGTGGCCAGCGGCACCTCACCCAGCGCGGTGACGGCATGGCCCGAAATCCGCTGTGACAACACCTGAGTAGCCCCTGCTTGGCTGCGCTGAACAGCGGGCCCATCGGCTGCCGAGAAAAACAACGACACCGATGCCAGTCCGTCCGAGTAGACACACTGCAGCGGTGCGCGCGTGCGCGCCAGCTCCTCCGCCCGGGCCCAGCAGGTGACCGGATGGAACCCTGGCACCTCTGCCTTCAG
The DNA here is from genome assembly GCA_937949455.1 of uncultured Tepidimonas sp. Taxonomy (GTDB): domain Bacteria; phylum Pseudomonadota; class Gammaproteobacteria; order Burkholderiales; family Burkholderiaceae_C; genus Tepidimonas. Next base: position 3,016 of record CALEDU010000207.1, read on the forward strand.
CCGCCAACCTTCGGCCTCTGGCGTGGTTTTGCGCAGCGCCGGGCGCTCGATATGGTAGCCACGCGTGTCGTCCATCTGGCGTGCCAACGCCTCCAGCCGCAGCGGCGCATCGAGCTGCAGCTCTGTGAACGCAACCTGCTCCAGCACCTCGCCGTCGGCCCGGAGCGTCTGCAGTTTGAGCACGAGACCGGTTCGCTTCTCGGACCAGATGCGATAGCCGTAACGCAGCGCATCGCGCGGCTGGAACTCCACCACCCAAGCCTCGAAGCCGGCCAGCCGCTCGCTGCCGCGCACTTGCGCGCGGTAAAAGTCCGCGACGTCGATACCTGGCACCCGCACCGGCCCCGGAAACAGGCGCAACAGCTCGCGCCGATCGCGCACCGCCCACAGCTTGTCTGGCAACAGGGTCATGACCTCGTCGTCCCGACGCCAGGTAATGCGTGTGGGGCCGTTGAGCGCCTCGATGCGCTCGATCTGCTGCCGTCCATCGCAGACGTGCGCGATGCGCGCTGCGACGATTTCGCTGCCACGTGTGACGACGAAGGTCCCGCTGTAGGCACGGTTGCGGGTGGCATCGTGCA
>CALEDU010000208.1 GCA_937949455.1 uncultured Tepidimonas sp.
GCCGGCGGTCACGGTGCCATCGGGCCGCACCACGCCCTTCAATTGGGAGAGCGCCTCCAGCGTGGTCTCGCGCGGATGCTCGTCGTGCGTCACCACGGTCGGCTCGCCCTTGCGCGAGGGGAGGGTCACCGGCACGATCTCCTGCGCCAGCACGCCGGCCTGCTGCGCCGCCAGCGCCTTGCGCTGCGACGCCAGCGCAAAACGGTCCTGGTCCGCGCGCGCGATGCCGAACTCGGCGGCCACATTCTCGGCCGTCTCCGGCATCGAATCGGTGCCGTGCAGCGCCTGCATGCGCGGGTTGACGAAGCGCCAGCCGATCGTGGTGTCGTAGACGGCGTTGGTGCGGGCGAACGCCGTCTCGGCCTTGGGCATCACGAACGGCGCGCGGCTCATGCTCTCGACGCCGCCGGCGATCATAAGCTCGGCCTCGCCGGCGCGGATGGCGCGTGCGGCGCTGCCCACCGCATCCAGGCCGGAGCCGCACAGGCGGTTGACGGTGGTGCCGGGCACCTCCACCGGCAAACCCGCCAGCAGGGCGGCCATGCGCGCGACATTGCGGTTATCCTCGCCGGCCTGATTGGCACAACCCAAGATCACATCGTCCAGCGCGCCCCAGTCGACGTGCGGGTGGCGCGCCATCAGCGCCTGGATCGGCTTGGCGGCCAGGTCGTCGGTACGTACGCTGGCCAGAGCGCCGCCGTAGCGGCCGATGGGGGTGCGGATGGCGTCGCAAATGAAGGCGTGGGTCGTCATGGCAGGGGCGTGCAGCGGGGTTCGGGAAGGAAAGCAGGGCAGCCGGGGCACAGCCCGCCGCCCGGTGCAGGGCTCAGGCGCGCTTGGCCACCAGTGTCAGGATCTCGTAGCTGGCCACCAGCTCGCCGTGCTGGTTGGTGACCTCCACGTCCCACGCCACCACGCCCTGGCCGCGGCCCTGGACGTCGGTCTTGGCGCGGTCGATCTTGCGCTTGCAGGTCAGGCGTGCCTGGATGGTGTCGCCGATGGCCACTGGCTTGACGAAGCGCAGCGTCTCCAGCCCGTAGTTGGCCAGCACCGGCCCTGGTGCCGGCGAAACAAACAGGCCCGCCGCCGCCGACAGCACGAAATAGCCGTGCGCGATACGGCGGCCAAACGGCGAGTCCTTGGCGGCGATCTCATCGAAGTGCATGTAAAAATAGTCGCCCGAGATGCCACCGAAGGCGACGATGTCGGCCTCGGTGACGGTGCGGCGGTGCGTCAACAGGCTCTCGCCGATGCGCAGGTCTTCGAAGTGGCGGCGGAACGGGTGCACCTCGGTCTGGAGGCGCGCGCCACCGCGCACATATTCGCCGGTCACCGCCGTCAGCATGGTCGGCGAGCCCTGTACCGCTGCGCGCTGCAGGTAGTGCTTGACGGCGCGCAAGCCGCCCAGCTCCTCGCCACCGCCAGCACGGCCCGGACCGCCGTGCTTGAGCGGCGGCAGCGGCGAGCCGTGGCCAGTCGATTCCGCCGCGGCCTCGCGGTCCAGCACCAGCAGCCGGCCATGCCAGGCCGCCGCGACGGGAATCGCGCGCGCGGCCACCTGCGGGTCGCGCGTGACCAGCGTGGCCACCAGGCTGCCGCGCCCGCGCGCCGCCAAGGCCAGCGCCTCGTCCAGATCGTCATAGGGCAGCAGCGTGCTGACCGGTCCGAACGCCTCCACCTCATGCACGGCGGCATGGCCGTGCGGATCGCGCGCCAGCAGCAGCGTCGGGGGAAAGAAGGCACCGTCGGCGCTGCCGTCGCCCAGCGGCGCGAAGCCCGGCCCACCGTCCCACACCACCTCGGCACCAGCGCGCAGCAGGGCCACGCGCTCGGCCACGTCGCGCTGCTGTGCGCGCGAAGCCAGCGCCCCCATGCGCACGCCCTCCAACGCCGGGGCGCCCACCACCACCTGGGCCAGCCGCGCGCGCAGCCGCTCGGCCACCGCATCCAAATGGCGGCGCGGCACCAGCGCGCGGCGGATCGCGGTGCACTTCTGCCCGGCCTTGACGGTCATCTCGCGCACCACCTCCTTGACATAGAGATCGAACTCCTCGTCCTCCGGGGTAACGTCGGGGGCGAGGATGGCGCTGTTGAGCGAGTCGGCCTCGGCGTTGAACGGGATCGACTGGCGCACGAGGTTGGGATGCGCGCGCAGCCGCGCCGCGGTGTCGGCACTGCCGGTAAAGGTGACCACGTCCTGCCCTTGCAGCCGATCCAGCAGGTCGCCGGTAGCACCGATGACGAGCTGCAGGCTGCCCTCGGGCAAGAGGCCGCTTTCCACGATCAGCCGCACCAGCGCTTCGGTCAGGTAGCTGGTGGCGGTGGCGGGCTTGCCGATGCACGGCATGCCCGCGAGGAACGTCGGCGCGAACTTCTCCAGCAGCCCCCAGACGGGGAAATTGAACGCGTTGATGTGCACCGCGACACCTGCACGCGGCACCAGGATGTGCGTGCCGGCAAAGTGGCCCTGCTTGCCCAGCGCTACCGGCGGACCTTCATGCAGCAGGTTGCCGCTCGGCAATTCATTGCTGCCCAGGCTCGCGTACGCAAACAGGGTGCCGATGCCGCCTTCGATGTCGATCCAGCCGTCCTGACGCGTGGCACCGGTGTGGGCCGAGACGGCGTACAGGGCCTCCTTGCGCTCCATCAAATACTTGGCCAGCGCCGTCAGGCGCGCGGCGCGCTGCTGAAAGTCCAGCTGCAGCAGCGCGGCCTGCGCGCGACGCGCATACGCCAACGCCTCGCCGAAGTCGATCGGCTCGGCGTGGGTGGCCGCTACCGGGCGGCCGTTGACGGCGCTGGCCAGTGTTTGCGCCGGGGTGTGGCCAAGCCAACGGCCGCCGATGTAGCTCTGCGAGATGGGGGTGTCGTTCATCGGGGTTGCACACTCAATCGAATACGGAAGGGGGCGGGCAGATCGTCAGGTGGCGTTGGTGGACGGTGCGGCCGGCTCGGCGGCCCGGTGGCCGCCCAGGCCCAGATAGGTCTCGACGATGCGGCGGTCGTGCAGCAGATCCTCGGCCGGCCCGTGCAGGGCGATGGCCCCCATCTCCAACACGTAAGCGCGGTCGGCGATCTGCAAGGCAGCGCGGGCGTTTTGCTCGATCAATAGCACCGACACCCCTGCCTCGCGCAGACGCGCCACGGTTTGCAGCACCTCACGCACGATCAACGGTGCCAGACCGAGAGACGGCTCATCGAGCATCAGCAGACGCGGCTTGGCCATCAGCGCCCGGCCGATGGCCAGCATCTGGCGCTCGCCACCCGACAACGTCGCCGCCATTTGTGCGCGG
>CALEDU010000209.1 GCA_937949455.1 uncultured Tepidimonas sp.
ACCAGCATCACATGGCTTTCGGTGCGGCCGCTGACGATGCGCAAGCCGCGTTGCTGCAGCGTCTCGGCCATCGCCTGGGCATTCTGGATGACCTGCTGCTGGTAGGTCTTGAATTCGGGGCTGAGCGCCTCTTTGAAGGCCACGGCCTTGGCCGCGATTACATGCATCAGCGGGCCACCTTGCAGGCCGGGGAAAACGGCGCTATTGATCGCCTTTTCGTGCTCGGCCTTCATGAGGATGATGCCGCCGCGCGGGCCGCGCAGGCTCTTGTGTGTGGTGGAGGTGACCACGTCGGCGTGCGGCACCGGGTTGGGGTAGACGCCAGCGGCGATCAGCCCCGCGTAGTGCGCCATATCGACCATGAAAATGGCGCCGATCTCACGTGCCACCCGGGCCATGCGCTCAAAGTCGATGCGCAAGCTGTAAGCGCTGGCGCCGGCGATGATCAGCCTGGGCCGATGCTCGCGCGCCTTGGCCTCCATCGCGTCGTAGTCGATCTCCTCGCGGTCGTTCAAGCCATAGGAGACGACGTTGAACCACTTGCCCGACATGTTCAGCGCCATGCCATGCGTGAGGTGCCCACCCTCGGCCAGGCTCATGCCCATGATGGTGTCGCCGGGCTTGAGGAAGGCGAGGAACACGGCTTCGTTGGCGCTGGCACCGCAGTGCGGTTGCACATTGGCGGCCTCGGCGCCGAAGAGCTGCTTGACACGGTCGATGGCCAACTGTTCCGCCACATCCACATGTTCACAGCCGCCGTAATAACGCCGTCCGGGGTAGCCCTCGGCGTATTTGTTGGTCAACTGTGTGCCTTGCGCAGCCATCACGGCCGGCGAGGCGTAATTCTCGCTGGCGATGAGCTCGATGTGCGCTTCTTGGCGTGCATTTTCGGCCAAGATGGCGGCCCACAACTCGGGGTCGGTCTGTTCGATGAGGGTCTGGCGGCTAAACATGGCAGTCCTGTCGTGGTCGGTGGACCCGCGGCGGTAGTTCCGCCTGACGGGCTGCCCAGGCGAACGGCAAGGCGGCATGCCGCAGGTCACGGTGCCCTGCGCGCTCCCCCGTGGTGGTCCACGTCGGCCAGTGCATGATGCTGGGGCCACAGCCAGCCCATCGGCCTATCGCCAGTCGCGCGCAAATCGAATTGTAGCTTGTGGCTTCAGGATGGTTGCGCAGTCATCGCTGGCTGACGCACCAGCGCCTCCAGTGCGTCGGCCTCGGGGTCTGGCTCTGGCAGTGCTGGCACGGGCACCGTTGCGTTGAACGGCACGCGTTGCCCGGCGGCGACACGCTTGAGCCGTTCCTGCTCGCTGAGCACACGCAACGCATAGTTGCGCCCGTCCAGCTGCACGGCACCGACGTACAGCCGCAGTCCGCCCGGTACCGAGCCGGCGCGCCGCACCGCCTCGTGCAAGACCTGTGCGCCGACGCGCAGGTTGCTCAGCGGGTCGAATGCCGCCAGCGGTCCGCCGTGCGGCTCGAATTTGTCCTCGTGCACGCGCGTGATCACCTGCATTAGCCCGTGCGCCCCCATCGGGCTGGCGGCGAAGGGGTTGAAGCGCGATTCCTGCGCCATCACCGCCAACAAGAGCGCTGGGTCCAGTCCCAGCTGGCGGCCGACGGTGTGGGCCTCGGCTACCAAGAGGGACAGCGGCTCGGCCGCGACACGGTACTTGCGCGCCAGCCACTCGGCCATGCGCGCCTGCTCGGGCGGCAGCGTACTTCGCAGGGCTGCAGCCGAGCGCTCGGCACCCGGCTCTGGCCGCTTTGCCGCGCGTTCAATAGGCAGCGCGGGCCCGTTGGTTGCAGTGCTGCGTTCGCCTGCCTCCACCGGCGTCGCCTCTACCGCCTGGCGCTGCAGCAGCCACTGCATGGCGGTCTGCTCGATTTCTGCGCGCAATGACGGCTGGGTGGCCAGCAGCACAACGCAGGCCAGGGTCGCAACGCCAAACAGCGCCATGCCATGACGAGCAGCCGCCCAAGCCTGCGCCACGATCTGCATCAGCCCTTGGGGGGGAAAAACGCGCATTGTGCGACCCAGGGGGTATTCTGGTGCGCGATCCTGGGTGTCGATGCACAGGGTGGTCATGCACACACTCCTTTCTGTGGATGAACAAGCCATCTGGCTATCCCGCTCTTGGGGCGGGTTGCGCCGGGCGGTCGATCGGGCATGCCGATGGGCACTGGGGGCCGACCCGAAGTTGCCTCTAGGGGGCGTGCTCCGCGGCATGGCTGTCGCGAGTGCCACAGCGGCGCGCCGGCTTTGACGGCTTGTGGAGAGGTCGGTGTCTTCGGCAGCCGTCGGCGTGATCGGCGGGCAAGAGGCCGCGTTGCTGCACTCCGCACAGCGCTTGACTCCGACCTTTCACGGGTTGCAATGAGTCAACGAGCGGGATGGTAAGGGGCTCGTAATGACGGGTCAATACTTTAGGTTGTTATTTTTATAAGAAAAGATTATCAAGATGCCCCCTTTCCTCGGATACTGCCTCGCACCGGGGGGCTGACTAGGCAACGCCCGATGGCGGCAATCCCTGACTTGCAGCCGTGTGCAACGAGGGCCTCCCTGCAGCCTCGACGGTCCGGTGAGCCCCGTGCCAAGGTCTCAGCGGGGCAGCCCGCGGATCGATCAATCGGCAGTCGCCCGGCGCTGCACGTCGGCCAAGTAGGCTAGCCCATCTGGTGGCCGACCGCTGACTTGGCTCTCCCACAGCATTCGACCCAGGCAATCCATGACATCGTGGTGCGCCTCGTGCAGCGAGCCCCGGCGGGCAGCGAGCAGTTCCACGGCCTGCCGGATGCCAGGAGGCTGGTCGATCGAGCACTGCTCGCTGATGCTCAGGTGCATCGACAAATGCAAGAACGGGTTGTCCCGCGCGGGGTCCACCGTCGCCATGGCGCGCAGCGCAGCGTCCAAGTCGGCCAGCTCGGCATGGTATTCGGGGTGGCGCAGCATCCACTCGTAGGCCAGGGTTTCCAGGGGCTCTAGTGGCAGGCCGCGGCGCCCTTTGTCGAATGCGCCGCAAAAGAAGCGACGCACATCGGCTTGCGTTGGGGTAAACATGCCCGCATTGTCGCTTGGTGGCGACTATCATGGCCCCTTGCTTGGAGTTTGCCCATGCCCGTGCTTGCCATCGCCAATCCCAAAGGTGGCGTCGGAAAAACCACGCTTGCTACCCAGATCGCTGGCCATTGGGCCCGGTGCGGACGCGCCGTCATGCTGGGCGATGTGGATCGCCAGCAGAGCTGTGCCCGCTGGCTCGCGCTTCGGCCTGCTGCCGCACGTGCAATCGCAGGGTGGGACGCCAGCCGTGACGATGTGCTCAAGCCGCCGCGGGGAACGACCCATGTGGTGCTGGACACCCCCGCCGGCTTGCACGGCCAGCGCCTGCGCGAGGTACTGCGCCGGGCGGACCGCCTGCTCGTGCCCGTGCAGCCGGGAATGTTCGACCTGTTTGCCACACACGATTTTTTGCAAATCGTGCGCGAACGCGGGCACGCAGGGTTGCGCGTGGCGGTGGTGGGGATGCGTATCGACGAGCGCACTTTGGCCGCACGGCAGCTGCAGGATTTTTTCGGATCACTGGGTCTGCCCGTGGCGGGCTTCGTGCGTGAGGCGCAGGTGTACCGGCATCTGGCGGCGCAAGGTCTGACGCTGTTCGACGTGCGCCCGCGCCAGGTGGAGCGCGAACTGGCCCCGTGGCGGTCTGTGCTGGCATGGGTCGACAGCTAAGGCGCAGATCTGTCTGCTGGTGGACATGCTGTGCACGCTGGTGCCGCTACAGTCACACTTCATGAAGATGTTCGACTCCTTCGATGCCCTCGAGGCCGCGGTTGGCACCGAGGTGGCCGTCACCGACTGGCTGCAAATCACCCAGGACCGGGTCAATCGTTTTGCCGACGCCACCGACGACCACCAGTGGATCCACGTCGATGCCGACAGGGCCGCGCGTGGCCCTTTCGGCGTGCCGATCGCACACGGCTTCTTGACCCTGTCACTGTTGCCCAAATGGCTGGGGGAAGCGGTGCATGTCGCCGGGGTACGCATGACGGTCAACTACGGCACCAACCGCGTTCGCTTCACGGTGCCGGTGCCCGTTGGCAGCCGGGTGCGTGCGCGCTTGCAACTGCAGTCGCTGGAGCGCATTGGATCCAACGGGGTGCATGTGTGCTGGCATGTGACGGTCGAGATTGAAGGCCAGTCCAAGCCCGCCTGTGTGGCGGAAATGCTGGTGCGCCACTACGCCTGACGGGTGTCTTCGGCTGGCATTGCGGCACCGGCAAAGCCGTGTTGGCGCCAGGCCTCGAAGGCCACGACGGCCACGGCGTTGGACAGGTTGAGGCTGCGCTGCCCGGGCCGCATGGGCAAGCGCAGTCGGTGGTTCGCGTCGAAGTCTTGCCGGACGTCGGCGGGCAGACCCCGCGACTCGGCGCCGAAGACGAACCAATCTCCTGGCAGGAAAGCGGTGGCAAATGCGCATGCGCTGCCGTGTGTGGTGAAGGCAAAGCAGCGCTGGGGGTCGGGGCGCTCACTGGCCAGGAAAGCCGACCACGAGACATGGCGGCGCACCGTTGCATACTCGTGATAGTCCAGCCCTGCGCGGCGCAGCTGCTTGTCATCCATAGAAAATCCGAGGGGCTCCACCAGATGCAGCGCGCAACCCGTATTGGCGCACAGCCGGATCACATTGCCTGTATTGGGGGGGATTTCTGGGGTCACCAAGACGATACGGAACATGGAGCTCGGATTATTCCATCGGGGGTGGCGTGCGGGCCACCACCAGCGCATCGACGGCAGCGGCGCCCGCGTCGAGCAGGGCGTGGGTGGCGGCGCGCAGGGTAGCCCCGGTGGTCATCACGTCGTCGATCACCAGGACACGCCGTCCTCGTACCTGTGAACCGGTGGCAGGCGGTACACGGAACAGCCCCTGTGCCTGCGCCAGCCGTTCGCGGCGGCCCAGATGGTGCAGCACCGGTGCGTCTGGTGTCCGCTGTAAGCCTTGTGGCAAGGCCGGCGGGGTGGGCTGCAGGCGGGCCAGCGCCTGCATCAGTGACCATGCTTGGTTGTAGCCGCGCGCTGCCAGCCGATGCGCGGTCAAGGGGATGGGCAGCCACACATCGGCATCGGCCAGCAGCGCTGGCACCGCGGGGTCATCGAGCCACAATCGGGCCAGGGCACTCGCCAGGCCGGGACGGCCCGTGGATTTGAGTGCCCGGACCCAGGCGTCCCAAGGATGGTCGAAATCGACCCGCGCCACCACCGTTTGCCACGGCGGCGGCGCGCGCCGGCAAGCCTCGCAGCGCCTTTGCGCATCTGCATGCGGCAAAGCGCAACCGCGGCAGCGCGGCACCAGCGGGGCGAGATCGCGTTGGCAATCAGGGCACAGCGGCCCGTCAGGCCAGCGCCCGCATACCTCGCAGACGGCGGGGCACAAGGCACCCAACGCGCGCCACAGGTCGCTGGTCCAGCCTGTCGTCCGCATGGATCGCATGTCCTCCCTCTTCACGCGGGCATCCGCGTCCACGGCTTGCCTCCTCTGTCGCACCACTATACTGCAAGCCCCATGGACCACCCCGCGCGTCCCAACGACGGCGGCGCACCGGATCTCGATCCGGCCGCTGCAGCGCGTTGGTGCGCCCGTGTACCCTCCAGCAGCCCGTGGCTGCACGAGATGATCGGCGCGCGCATGGCCGAACGATTGGACTGGATCAGGATCCTCCCTGACTCCTGGATGAGCTGGTCTCCCCTGCTGGCAGGGGAGCAGGCGCATCGAGCGGTGGCGCAGCGCTATCCGCAAGCGCGGGTCTGGCTGGCGGGTGAGCTGGCTCAAGCGACCTTGCAGCGTTGGCATAAGTCCACCCTGCCCTGGTGGCGGCGCTGGATGGCAGGCCCGCGGGTGCCCGGCCAGGCGCTCTCCCCGGTGGCTGGCGCAGTGCAGGCTGGACAGGCCGTGCCGCAGACCGTCGGACTGGTCTGGGCCAACATGGCTTTGCATGCCACGGCGCAGCCGCGCGCGCTATTGCGGCTGTGGCATGAGTGGCTGGCCGTCGATGGATTCGTGATGTTTTCGTGCCTGGGTCCAGATACCGCCCGCGAGCTGCGGGCGGTGCATGCCGCCCACGGTTGGCCGCCACCCGCGCCGTCCTATGTGGACATGCACGACTGGGGCGATCAGCTGATCGAATTGGGATTTGCCGAGCCGGTGATGGACATGGAGCGGATCACCCTGACCTATCCCAATGCTCAACGCCTGCTGGCCGACCTGCGCGAAACCGGCCGGAACTGGCACGCAGATCGCTTTGGCGCCCTGCGTGGACGCGGCTGGCGCGAGCGTTGGCTGCGTGCCGTCGAGCAAGGGCTGCCGCGCAGCCCCGACGGTCAGCTGTGCCTCACAGTCGAAGTGGTGTATGGCCACGCCTTTCGTCCAAGGCCGCGCGTGGCGGTGCCCGGTGTAGCGACAGTGTCGCTGGAGCGTCTGCGCGAAGCGCTGCGAGGGTCCGCCGCCTCGGGGCGACCCCACGCGACCGACAGCGCTTGAAGCCGCACTACAATTGATATAAATCAAAAGAAGTCGGCGGGTAGCAGATCTGCTGGCCGTCCTTGCGGCAAGCGGCCGAGCCACAACCCCGGAGTCAACAGGTGGCACCGATGGATACATTGCCCAGTGGCGTCGTGTACCAACTGGCCCAGCCGGGACCGGACGGATGGCGATGGTTGCTCAAGCGCAACTGCGCCTTGACGCCACGGCAGTGTCTGTGGGCGTTTTTTTTGGCGTGCGCGGGGGCACTGTCGGTGGCTGGGGCGTTTTGGGCGATGGGGGCACGGTTGGTTCTGCCGTTTGCGGTGTTGGAGTCAAGTGCGGTCGCGCTGGCGTTCTTTTGGTATGCGCGCCACGCCACCGATCGGGAGACCCTGGTGCTGGACGAACAGCGCCTGGTGGTGGAGTGGGAGCAGGCAGGGACGGTGCAGCGCAGCGAGCTGGCCCGCCATTGGCTTCGGGTAGAGGACGCGGGCTCTGCGTCCGGATTGGTGGAACTGCGCGCCGGAGCGGCGCGGGTGCGCGTGGGGCGGTATGTTCAACCGGCGCACCGGCGCCAGTTGGCGCGTGAGCTGCGCTGGGCGCTGGCAGGGTGCCCGCCGGTACCGCCTGCTTGAGTATCGCTTTCCGCAGTAGGGGTATACGGGATTGTCCGCACCACCAGGGTGTCAGAAGTTTGGTGTAATCAGCATTGACATAAGTCAAAGCTTGTATTCGAGGCAAACGACGTGAGCATGATGAAGCATTCAGGTCAAGCACAGCGCAGCCACCGGTCCATAGCCTGCAGTAGCGCCAAAGACGCCATGGCTGCCGCGCTGCTGGGCCTTGGCGTGTGGGTCACGAATGTGGCCCACGCCGCAGTCAACGACCTGCCGGGTGGCCCGGCAGTCAACCAGCTCAACTTCCATCCTCCTGCTACCCGAATAGCGGAAGAACAGCACTGGCTGCACTGGTTCATGCTCGCTATCTGCGCGACGATTTTTGTCGTCGTCTTTGGCGTCATGTTCTACTCGATCGCCAAGCACCGCAAGTCGGTAGGTCACCAGTCGCAGGAGCTGCCTGAGCCGATCTGGGTCGAGCTGGGCTGGACCATCGTACCGCTGCTGATCGTCATTGGCATGGCCCTGCCCGCCACCAAAGTGCTGGTCGCGCAAAAAGACACCACCAACAGCGACCTCACCATCAAGGCCGTCGGCATGCAGTGGAAGTGGGGCTACGAATACCTCAAAGGTGAAGGGGAGGGGATTCAATTCCTGTCTACCTTGGACCCGAAGCACCGCATGATGTCTGACAGCGGCAAACCGCAGCCCATGGATGACTACCTGCTCAAGGTGGACAATCCCCTGGTGGTGCCGGTTGGCAAAAAGATCCGCATCATCACCACCGCCAACGATGTCATCCACGCCTGGATGGTTCCGGCCTTCGGGGTCAAACAGGATGCCATCCCAGGCTTCGTGCGCGATACCTGGTTCCGCGCCGAAAAGACCGGTGACTTCTATGGCCAATGTGCCGAGCTGTGCGGCAAGGAGCACGCCTACATGCCGATCCATGTCAAAGTGGTGACGCAGGAGGAGTACACCAAGTGGGTCGACGAGCGCAAGAAGTCGATGGCCGCCCTCGCCGACGATCCGAACAAGGAATGGACCCTGGCGGAGCTGACCAAGCGCGGCGAGTCAGTCTATGCCGCCAATTGCGCGGCGTGCCACCAAGCCAACGGCCAGGGCGCGGGCCCGATCAAGGCGCTGGACGGATCGGCGATCGTCGCCGATGCTGACCACGGCAAGCTGATCCAGGTCATGCTCAACGGTGTCAATGGCGCGGCGGCCCAGATGCCGGCCTGGAAGCAACTCTCCGACGTCGAGTTGGCTGCCGTCATGACCTATGCGAAGAACAGCTGGTCCAATAACACGGGCCAGGTCGTGCAGCCCAAGGAAGTGCTGGCGGCGCGCCAGTGATCGAGATTGAACCCAGAGGAAATCGCCATGAGTGCAGTATTGGATCATCACGGTGCCCACGCGCACGATCATGAGCATGATCACCATGCGCCAGCCGGTTGGCGGCGCTGGGTTTTTGCCACCAACCACAAGGACATCGGCACGCTGTATCTGCTGTTCAGCTTTACCATGCTGATGATCGGCGGGGTGCTGGCGCTGGGCATCCGTGCCGAGCTGTTCCAACCCGGCCTGCAATTGGTCAACCCCGAGCTGTTCAATCAGCTCACGACCATGCATGGCATCATCATGGTGTTTGGTGCCATCATGCCGGCCTTCGTGGGCTTTGCCAACTGGATGCTGCCGCTGCAGATCGGCGCATCCGACATGGCGTTTGCCCGCATGAACAACTTCAGCTTCTGGCTCATGGTGCCGGCGGCCATCATCCTTGTGCTGTCGTTTTTCATGCCTGGCGGGGCGCCCGCAGCCGGCTGGACGCTGTATGCGCCGCTGACGCTGCAAATGGGGCCGTCGATGGATGCCGCGATTTTTGCAATGCATATCCTGGGTGCCAGCTCCATCATGGGTTCGATCAACATCATCGTGACCATTCTGAACATGCGCGCACCCGGCATGACGCTGATGAAAATGCCGATGTTCGCGTGGACCTGGCTGATCACCGCCTATCTGCTGATCGCGGTGATGCCGGTGCTGGCCGGGGCCATCACCATGACGCTGACCGACCGCCATTTCGGCACGAGTTTTTTCAATCCTGCCGGCGGCGGTGATCCGGTGATGTATCAGCACATCTTCTGGTTCTTCGGGCACCCCGAGGTCTACATCATGATCTTGCCGGCCTTCGGCATCATCAGTCAGGTCGTGCCCGCGTTCGCCCGCAAAAAGCTGTTCGGCTATACCTCGATGGTCTACGCCACGGCCTCGATCGCGATTCTGTCGTTCATCGTCTGGGCGCACCACATGTTCACCACCGGCATGCCGGTGACCGGTCAGCTGTTCTTCATGTACGCGACCATGCTGATCGCCGTGCCCACGGGCGTGAAGATCTTCAACTGGATTGCGACCATGTGGAAAGGCTCGATGACCTTCGAGACCCCGATGCTGTGGGCCGTGGGCTTCATCTTCGTGTTCACCATGGGCGGCTTTACCGGGTTGATGCTGTCGATGGCACCCATCGACATCAACTTCCAAGACACCTATTACGTGGTGGCGCATTTCCACTATGTGCTGGTGGCCGGCTCGCTGTTCGCCATGTTTGCGGGTGCTTACTATTGGCTGCCCAAGTGGACCGGGGTCATGTATTCCGAGACGCGCGGCAAAATCCACTTCTGGTGGTCAATGATTTCGTTCAACGTCACCTTCTTCCCGATGCACTTCCTGGGCCTGGCCGGCATGCCGCGCCGCTACGCCGACTATCCGATGCAGTTTGCCGACTTCAACGCAATTGCGTCGGTGGGGGCATTCGCGTTCGGGTTGGCACAGGTGTATTTCTTCCTGGCCGTGGTTCTGCCTGCCATGCGTGGCCAAGGTGAAAAGGCGCCACAAAAGCCCTGGGAGGGCGCCGAGGGTCTGGAGTGGGAAGTGCCTTCGCCGGCTCCGCACCACACCTTCGAAACGCCTCCGAAGCTCGATGCCACTGCAACCCGTATCGTGGGTTGATACCGACCGGGAGACGGAGTCATGACCCCTGAGCAACGCCGCCAAAATGCGCGTCTGGGTTGGATCCTGGCGTCGATGGCCCTGGCGTTTGCTCTAGGGTTCGTGCTCAAGCATGTGCTGCTCGGGGCTTGATCGTCTATGGATGCTTGACGCCATGTCGCCACGTCGCCTCGATAACCTCCGCATGACCGGCAAGCTGGTCGTAATCGTGGTGGGCATGTTTGCCTTCGGTTACGCGCTGGTGCCCCTATACCGGGCCATTTGCGAGGCCACTGGAATCAATATATTGGCGCTGGGCGAGCGCCAGGTACCGGGAAAATCGCGCGCCGATCCCGTCAACACCCAGGTGGATACCTCGCGTACGATTACGGTGGAATTCGACGCCAATGTGCGGGGCCCGTGGTATTTCAAGCCCGCCGTGCGTTCCGTGGAGGTGCACCCGGGCGAACTGACCACCGTGATGTACGAATTCCAGAATGTGCAGGGCCGCACCATGGCGGCACAGGCCATCCCCAGCTACGCGCCGCGCCAGGCGGCCAACCACTTCAATAAATTGGAGTGCTTCTGTTTCAATCAGTACACGTTGGCACCGGGCGAGCGCAAGGAATGGCCGGTGGCGTTCGTCATCGA
>CALEDU010000210.1 GCA_937949455.1 uncultured Tepidimonas sp.
GCCTCCGGGTCCACCTGGCTGCCGATGCTGCGCTGGCTGCGCCACTACCGGCGCGACCATGCGACGGCAGACGGGGTAGCGGCCGCCGTGGTGACCTTGATGCTGGTGCCGCAGAGCCTGGCCTACGCGCAGCTCGCTGGCATGCCGCCCGAGACTGGGCTGTACGCCAGCATTCTGCCGCTGGTCGTGTATGCGCTGCTGGGCACCAGCTCTGCCTTGGCTGTGGGGCCCGCTGCGGTGACATCCCTGATGACGGCGGCCGCTGCGGGGGCGCTGGCGCCCGGGGGCACAGCGGCCTACGGCTGGGCGGTCTGGTGGCTGGCGGCCCTCAGCGGAGCCATTTCACTGCTGCTGGGCGCGCTGCGGCTGGGTTTTCTCGCTCACTTTCTCAGCCATCCGGTTCTGCATGGCTTCGTTTCGGCCTCTGGTGTGCTGATTGCCGCCAGCCAACTCAAGCACCTGCTGGGCGTGCCCCTGAACGGGGCGACCCTGCCCGAACTGCTGGTACAGGGCTGGCGCGGTATCGGCCAGACGCACGGACCCACCCTGCTGATCGGCGCAGGGACGCTGGCGCTCTTGCTCGCCGCACGTCGGGGATTGCGGCCGGGGCTGCGCCTGCTCGGCTGGTCCAACACCGCAGCGGACCTGGCTGTCAAAGCGGCACCCGCTGTGATTCTGGCTGCAGTGACGGCGATGTGTGCAGCGACCGACGCGGCATCCTACGGCGTGCGGGTGGTCGGTGTCGTCCCAGCAGGGCTGCCCGCCTTCACCTGGCCTGGCCTCGGGGATGGGGGCTGGGCCGGGCTGCAGCCGCTGCTGCTGCCCGCATTCCTGTTGGCTCTGGTGGGGTTCGTGGAGTCGGTATCGGTCGGCCAGTCGCTGGCTGCTCGGCGCCGCGAGCGCATCGACCCCGACGCCGAACTGCGGGCACTGGGCGCCGGCAATCTGGCGGCTGCCATCAGTGGAGGGTTTCCGGTGACGGGCGGCTTTGCCCGATCGGTCGTCAACTTCGAGGCCGGGGCGCGCACGCCAGCCGCTGGGCTATACACCGCGCTCGGGCTGGCGGGCGTGACGGCGTTCTTCACCCCAGCGCTGCACCATTTGCCCCATTCTGCACTGGCCGCCACGATCATGGTGGCCGTTTTGACCTTGGTGGATCTGCCCGCCTTCGCGCGCATCTGGCGCTATTCACGCAGCGATTTCGCCGCCATGGCCTTGACCGCTGCACTGACCCTTATCGTCGGTGTGGAGGCTGGGCTAGGCACGGGGGTGCTCGTGTCGATCGTCTTGCTGCTATACCGTCACAGTCGGCCCCACATCGCTGTGATCGGGCGCATTGCGGGGACGGAACACTTCCGCAATGTCGAGCGCCACGCGGTGCAAACCGTGCCGCATGTGCTGGGCCTGCGGGTAGATGAGAGCCTGACTTTTGCCAATGCGCGCTTTTTGGAGGACTATGTGGCAGCCCAAATCGCCGCGCGCCCGGCAGTGCGCGATGTGGTGCTGCAATGCTCGGCGATCAACGAAATCGACGCCAGCGCACTGGAGAGCCTACAGACCATCCAGGAGCGGCTAGCGCAGGCCGGGATTCGCCTGCATTTATCCGAAGTCAAAGGCCCGGTGATGGACCGGCTGCAACGCGCCGGACTGCCCGCTCGACTCAGCGGCCAGGTGTTCCTGAGCCACCACCAGGCCATCGAAACACTGACCGCCCAAAGCCCCCACTCCGGATGCGCAGCGCAAGGGGCTGACACCAAGGAAAACCCCGCCGGGCCGCGTCGACCGGGCGGGTGGACACAGTCTCGGGCTTGAAAAACGGGTCGCTTAAGCGCCCAGCTTCTCTTTGATGCGGGCGGACTTGCCAGTACGGCCGCGCAGGTAATAGAGCTTGGCGCGGCGCACATCGCCGCGGCGCTTGACCTCGATGCTGGCGATCAGCGGGCTGTACAACGGGAAGGTCCGCTCGACGCCCTCGCCGTTGGAGATCTTGCGCACGATGAAGCTGGAGTTCAAGCCCCGGTTGCGCTTGGCGATCACGACGCCTTCGTAAGCCTGGACACGCTTCTTGTTGCCTTCGATCACATTGACGTTGACGATCACCGTATCGCCAGGTGCAAAAGCGGGAATGTTTTTGTTCAGGCGAGCAATTTCTTCCTGCTCGAGGATTTGGATCAGGTTCATGGTGACACCTACGATCATGACCGCGCTGCGATGTTGCACGAAGCGGCACCCTTGTGCCGCCCCGCCCAGGTCCGTATCCTGAAGCCGGACAGAGGATCAAAGCTCTCTATTGTAACCTGCTTCGCGCAGCGCATGTTCGTCAGCCGGGCCCAACCGACCTTCGGCATGCGCGCGCGCCAGCACATCCGGTCGCCAACGCGCCGTCGTCTGCACACGCTGAGCGCGCCGCCATGCCTCGATCTGCGCATGATGGCCGGAGAGCAACACGGGCGGGACGGTCATCGGCCCCGACGGACCCTGCCAGACCTCAGGCCGGGTGTAATGCGGACAGTCGAGCAGGCCATCGACGCTGGGATTGAAGCTGTCCTGCTCGGCGCTGGCCTGATCGCCCAGCACCCCGGGCTGTAGCCGCGCCACCGCATCCAACAACGCCACGGCTGCGATCTCACCGCCCGAGAGGACAAAATCGCCCAGACTGATCTGCGCATCCACACAGGCATCGACGAAGCGTTGGTCCACCCCCTCGTAGCGGCCGCACAGCAGGATGGTGCCGGGTGCGCTCGGCTGTGCATAGCGGGCCACCACGTCGTGGGACAAGCGTTCGCCCGCGGGTGAAAACAGCACAGTCGGCACATCCACGCCTGCACCCGCCGGGCGATCCGGGGGCAGACCGCGGTCGAGGCGAATCGCCTGCCAGCAGCGGTACAGCGGCTCGGCCAACATGACCATGCCCGGGCCACCGCCAAACGGGCGGTCGTCCACGCGGCGATAGGGACCATCAGCAAAGTCTCGCAGTGGCCACAGTCGCACCTGTACCGCCCCGGCGAATGCGCGGCGCACCACGCCGACCGACAGGTAGGGCTCGATCAGCTCGGGGAACAGGGTGATGATGTCGAAGCGCATGACACCCGCGCGGCCGCGGTCAAGTCAATAATCGGGCTGCCAATCCACGGTGATGCGGCGCGCCGCCAGATCCACCGTGTCGACATAAGCGCTGACGAAAGGGATGAGGCGCTCGACCGCCTGCTCGCCGGAGCCATCGCGCAGGCACAGCACCGCGTGCGGCCCCGTGGGCAGCAGATCCTCCACGACCCCCAGGACCACACCTTCGCGGTTGACGACTGTCGAGCCGATCAGATCGACCCAGTAATATTCATCGGGGTCGTCGGTTGGCGGAAAGTCGGCACGCGCGATGAGGATCCGGGCCCCGCGCAGGCGCTCGGCCATACTGCGGTCGCCGACCCCTTCGAAGTGAGCCACCACGGCATCGCCGTGCCAGCGCGCTTCGGCCACTGGCACAGCAACCGTACCCTGGAAGGCATCGAAAGCCCGGGCACGAGGTAAATGGTGGACCGAAGGGGGCTGCAGATACCAGCGACGCGCATGCAGCAAGGCGTCACCACTCGGGCTCAAGCCATGCACACGGACCCAGCCGCGCACCCCCCAGGCCTCTTGCACATGGCCGATCTCGACCGCGTCGGCGGGCAGCTCGGCCACCTGCCAAGGCAAAGACTCGGCCATGCCTGGCGCGGGATCAGGCTGCAGCGGCCTCGGCCGGCACGACCTTGGGGGCCTGCTTGATCAAGCGGGCGACGGTCTCGGATGGCTGAGCACCGACACCGAGCCAGTAGGTCAAGCGGTCTTGGGCGATATTGAGCGGCACATCGTTGCCGCGGGCGATGGGGTTGTAAAAACCGATGCGCTCGATGAAGCGGCCGTCGCGGCGGCAACGTTTATCGGCGACGACGATGTGGTAAAACGGGCGGGCCTTGGAGCCGCCACGGGCGAGTCGGATCACGACCATGGTTTATCCTTGCAGACTGTACGGCGAGACGGTGGAGGCAACGCCTGAGACACGACGACTGGCCACCTGGCCAGCGAAACGTTGCAAACCTACCATTATAACCAGCGCCCCGTGAATACCCCCCTGATCCGCCCGAGCCAGGAAAGTGACCTGCCCGCCATCGCCCGCATCTACGGCCACCATGTGCTACATGGCACGGGCACCTTCGAAACCGATCCCCCCAGCGCCGCCGACATGGGCGCTCGCCGCGCCGACGTGTTGGCCAAGGGCTTGCCCTGGCTGGTGGCTGATTGGCAGGGCGAAGTAGTGGGCTTCGCCTATGGCAATTGGTTCAAGCCGCGGCCGGCGTACTGCTTCTCGGTGGAGGATTCCATCTACATCGCGCACGACGCCGTGGGCCGGGGATTGGGCCGTGCGCTGCTGGCCGAGTTGCTCAGCCAGCTCGAGGCACGGGGCATCCGCAAAGTGATGGCGGTAATCGGTGACTCGGCCAACGCCGGCTCGATCGGGCTGCACACTGCCCTGGGCTTCGAGCGGGTGGGCGTGGTGCGCTCCTGCGGCTGGAAGTTCGGCCGCTGGCTCGATATCGTGCTGATGGAAAAGTCTCTGGGCTGGGGGGACCGCACCCCACCCAGCGAAGACTGACCCCGCCGCTCTTGGGGAACCCGCGCCGACCGATGCGGCTCCCAATGCGCACGCCCTCCCCCACACCCACGCCATCGTCTATGGTGACCAACGCCCGTCCCGCCCCCGCTCACCGGCCCCGCAACAAAACTGTCGCCGCTTGGCTCGCCTTGGTGGGGGGCGGCTTGGGCTGGCACCGGTTTTATCTGCACGGATTCGGCGATGTGTGGGGCTGGGCCCACGCCATCCCGACCGCGCTGGGACTGTGGGGGGTCGATCGGGTGCTGACCTATGGGCAGGACGACAAGCTGTCGTGGGTGCTGCTGCCCTTGCTGGGCGTTGGCCTGGTGGCCGCGTGTCTGTCGGCCATTGTGTATGCGCTGCAGCCGCCCGAGCGCTGGAATGCACGCCATAACCCGGCCGGACCGGCCGACGCCCGCGCTGGCGACACGAACTGGCTGACCATCATCGCCGTGGTGCTGTCGCTGATGCTGGGGGCCACGGCGCTGATGGCGGGCCTGGCGTTCAGCTTCCAGCGTTACTTCGAGTACCAAATCGAAGAAGGGCTGCGCATCAGCCAGTGAGCCGCGCCATCAGCAGCATCCAGACGCTCAGGGTCAGCATGGCCGACACCGTGGAAAGCCCCATGGCGGCAGTCACTTCGGTTTGCGCCACGCGGTAGCGCTGTGCGAACAGAAACACATTGGCCCCGATAGGCACGCCAGCGGCAACCACCAGCACCGTCAACGGCAGGCCGCGCAGCCCCCACAACCACGCCGAGATGCCGACCAGTACCGGCATGACCAGATTTTTGGCCAGAGCCAGGGACAGAGCCTCGCGCCAATGCTCGCACCAGGGGGCGCTGGCCAAGCTCACGCCCACCAGCACCAGCGCCAACGGTCCGAAGGCTTGGCCCAGCAGCTGCAAAGGCTGATCCACCACAGTGGGCAAACTCGCCCCCGACAGGCCCCACAGCAAGCCACAGGCAATCGGCAAGGGTATGGGGTGGATGACCGATCCGCGCACCGCCGACAAGGCCGTGGTCCATAGCCGCCCGGAGGGCATCGCCTCGCCCTGCGCACGGCTGCGGGCGTCGGCCAATTCCAGGGTCACCGAACTGACCGTCAGCAAGATGAGGGCATGCACGGCGATCAGCGTCAGCAGCGTGACCACACCGGCCTGCCCGTAGGCCAAACTGATCAGGGGGATGCCGATCATGACCAGGTTGGAAAACGTCCCGCCCAGCGCGAGCACAATGCCGCGCGGGTGGAACCCATGCCAGGCGATCTGCAGGGCAAACCAGGGCAGCGTGGCGCTGAAATAGGCCGCCACGGGGCGCCAGTCCAGCGTCTCCAGCCGCACCTGGGCCATGGTACGAAACAGCAGCGCCGGGATGAGCAGAAAGAAAACCAGATTGGACAAATCCTTGACGGCTGCAGCACCGACCCAGCCGCGCCGGCCCGCGACCACTCCCGCGCCGATCAGCAGGAAGACCGGGGTCAAAGATTGAAAGACAGGATGGTTGGCAACGCTCACCGCATCAGTGTAGTGAGTGCGCGCAGCGGCGGCTGGCACCTGCGCGACCGTATGGGTCACGAGCGGGCTGGCTTGAGGTATGGCGCAAACGCACGACGCAATTTGGCGACTTTCGGCGCAGCCACCGCCAGGCAATAGCCGTGGTAGGGGTGGCGTGCGTAAAAGTCTTGATGCTCGTCTTCCGCTGGCCAGTAGTGGCGCAGCGGCTCCACCTCGGTCACGATGGGGGCATCGAAAGCGCGCTGCGCCTGCAATTCGTCAATCAGCGCACGGGCTGCCGCGGCTTGCTCGGGCGTGGTCCAGTAGATGCCGCTGCGGTACTGTGTGCCAACGTCGGCACCCTGGCGGTTGAGGGTGGTGGGGTCGTGGGTGGCAAAAAAGAGGGTCAGCAAATCGCGCACGCCAATCACCGACGGGTCGTAGACCAGCTTGACGACCTCCGCACAGCCGGTGGATCCGGTGCAGACCTCCTCGTAGGTCGGCCGCTCGGCCTGTCCGTTGCTGTAGCCGGATTGCACATCCAGCACGCCGCGCACCTGTTGGAACACGGCCTCGGTGCACCAAAAGCACCCACCGGCCAGGACCAAGGTCTGCGTCGTCATGGCGAAATTTTGCCACGGCCAGGATTGCGCAACCCCGCGCTGGTGCCGCCGTATGACGGCCGCCCAGCATGGGCGGTGCTCCGGCCAGGACGGCAAGCCGCTCGCCCCACGCGGCCAGCCGACAGGCGGCCGTTTTTTTGTCGTGCTATTTTGGCTCTCACAAGGCTGAACTGCGTGTGCGCCGACTGCGGGTTGGCTTCTGGACAGGGGGGTTTCGACGGCCGGTCCAAGGCTTCTTTCATCGGTCAACAGCCCCGCACTTCAGAGGCTACGGATTTGTTCGCGCTCGATCACCGGGCGCAAGCGTTTGACATCGCGGACGATGCGCCGCAGCAAAGCCGCGGGCGTCGAGCCTGTCGCCTGCCAGCCTTGGGCCAGCAGCCGCTGCCGAATGAGGGTGTCGCGCAGCACCCGGCCGATGGCCTGCGCCAGCCGGTCGATGTGTGCGCCGGACAGAACACGCGGCGCGGCGATGGCATACCAGTGCTCGAAATCGAAGCCCCGCACGCCCCGCTCGCCCAGCGTGGGCACCCCAGGCAGCAGCGGGCTGCGCGACGCGCTGGTCAGTGCCACGACCGGCAACTTGGCAGTACGCCAGTGCGGCACGGTCAGCGAGGGGGGCAACAGCGCCAATTGCACATCGCCCTGTAACAGTGCGTTGATCACCTGCGGGTTGCCGGGATAGGGGACGTGCAAGGCCTGCCAACCCGCCGCCGCCTTGAGCATTTCCATGCCCAGGTGAAACGGTGTGCCCGAGCCGGGGCTGCCGTATTGCCAAGCCATGCCCGCCGCGCGAACGGCGCGCAGCGCTGCGTCACCCCGCACTGCGAGCTGGGGCGAAATGCACAACACCAGCGGCGTGGTCGCGACCAGCGAT
>CALEDU010000211.1 GCA_937949455.1 uncultured Tepidimonas sp.
CTCGAACAGCACCGGGGCCTGGGTCCAGCCCTCGGCCTGACGCCAGCGCGGGTGCAGTTCACCGATGATGCCCACCACGAGTCCTTCTAGCACGATCTGCGCACAGCGCCCCGGGTGCAGCGCGGGGTGCTGCGCCGGCTCGAACACCGGGCGGCGCGGTGCCAGCAGGGCCTGCACATCGCCTTTGACGTCGTAAAAATCCACTGGTCGGGCGGGTACACCCCACTGCAGGGCGGACTCGTCGCCCCAGGCCAGCCCGGCCAGGCGGCGCGGCTGATCCAAGCCCGCCACGGTGGTGTCGCTGTCCGGCACCGCCCGATCGCGGCGGAACACGCGTCCGATCTCGAACAGGCGGGCGCGCGGCACCTTGCGATCGGTGTTGTACTTGAGCACGGCCAGCAGGCTGCCGATCAGGCTGGAGCGCATCACGCTCAGATGGCTGGCAATGGGGTTGAGCAGGCGGATCGGCGCCTCGTTGCCCGCGTAGTCGCGCTCCCAGCGTTCTTCGACGAAGCTGAAGTTGATCGTCTCCTGATAGCCCAAATCCGCGAGCTGGCGCCGCACCGCATGGGCGCTGCGTCGGGCCTCCGGCCGCACGCGCGGCACCACCGGGGCCAGCGGCGGCGTATCGGGCAGGCGGTCGTAGCCGATGACGCGCGCCACCTCCTCGATCAGATCCTCCTCGATCTGCAGGTCGAAACGGTACGGCGGTGGTGTCACCGTCAGCACGCCGTCACCTTCGGCCACCTCCAGCCCCAGCCGGCGCAGCGGCTCGGCGCACTGCGCCTGCGTCAGCGGCATGCCAATCACCTGGGCCGCGCGCGCCACGCGCAGCGTCACCGGCTGGGGCTGCGGCACGTTGACGACGTGGTCGTCGATCGGGCCGGCCTCGCCACCGCAGATCTCCAGGATCAACTGCGTGATGCGCTCGATATGCTCGCGCGTCGTGCTCGGATCGACCCCGCGCTCGAAGCGGTGGCCGGCGTCGGTGCTGAAGTTGAAGCGGCGCGAGCGGCCCGCGATCGCGCGCGGCCACCAGAACGCCACCTCCACATAGACGTTGCGCGTGGCGTCCGACACCGCCGTGGCCTGCCCGCCCATGATGCCTGCCAGCGACTCCACGCCTGCCTCATCGGCAATCACGCCCACCGTCTCATCCAGCGTCACGGTCTGGCCGTTGAGCAGCTCCAGCGTCTCGCCCGCGCGGCCCCAGCGCACCTGCAAGCCGCCGTGGATGCGGTCCAGATCGAAGATGTGCGACGGGCGGCCCAGCTCAAACATCACGTAGTTGGAGATGTCCACCAGCGCCGAGATGCTGCGCTGGCCGCAGCGCGCCAAGCGCTGCACCATCCAATCGGGGGTCTTGGCCGAGGGGTCGATGCCGCGGATGATGCGGCCGGTGAAGCGCCCGCACAGGTCCGGTGCGTCGATGCGCACCGGCAGCACTGCGCCATGGCGCGGTTGTACAGGCTCGATCACCGGGGTCCGCAGCGGCGCACCGGTCAACGCCGCCACCTCACGCGCCACACCGTAGACGCTCAGGCAATGCGCCAGGTTGGGCGTGAGCTTGAGCGTGAAAATCCAATCGTCCAGCGCCAGCGCCTCGCGCAGATCGCGCCCGACCGGCGCGTCGGCTGCCAGTTCCAGCAGACCAGCGTGGTCGTCCGACAGGCCCAGCTCGCGCGCGGAGCACAGCATGCCGTGACTCTCCACCCCGCGCAGCTTGCCGACGCGAATCTCGAACGGCCGGCCGTCCGCGCCAGGCGGCAGCACCGCGCCGACCAGCGCGCACGGCACCCGGATGCCGGCGCGCGCATTCGGCGCACCGCAGACGATCTGCAGCGGCTCGCCCTGCCCGACATCGACGCGGCAGATACGCAGCCGATCGGCGTTGGGATGCGGCTCGGCGCTCAGGATCTCGCCCACCACCACGCGGGTAAAGGGCGGCGCCACTGGCTCCCATTCCTCGACCTCCAGACCCGCCATGGTCAGCAGATCCGCCAGCGCGCGGCTGTCGAGGGGGGGGTTGCAAAAGGTCCGCAGCCAGGATTCAGGGAGTTGCATCGGGGGCTCTTTCTTTCAACCTCAACGGAACTGCGACAGGAAGCGCAGGTCCCCATCGAAGAACAAGCGCAGGTCGTTGACGCCATAGCGCAGCATGGTCAGCCGGTCCGGCCCCATGCCAAAGGCAAAGCCTATGTAGCGCTCCGGATCCAAGCCCATGTTGCGCACCACGTTGGGGTGTACCTGGCCAGAGCCGGCCACCTCCAGCCAGCGCCCCGCCAACGGGCCGCTGGCAAATTGGATGTCGATCTCGGCACTCGGCTCGGTGAACGGAAAGAAGCTCGGCCGAAAGCGCAGCAACAGGTCATCGGTCTCGAAAAAGGCGCGGCAAAACGCCGTAAAGACGACCTTGAGATCCTTGAAACTGACGTTGCGCCCGATCCAGAGGCCCTCGCACTGGTGGAACATCGGCGAGTGTGTGGCGTCGCTGTCCACTCGGTAGGTGCGCCCTGGCGCGATGACGCGGATTTCCGGCATATCGCCGGCGAACAAACCCGCCCCATCGTCGCCGACCGCAGCGCGCGCGCGTTTGACATGCTGCAGCGCATAGCGGATCTGCATCGGGCTGGTGTGGGTGCGCAGCAACAACGGTGCCTCGGGCGTGCCGCCCTCGACGTAGAAAGTGTCGTGCATCGAACGCGCCGGATGGTCTGCCGGGGTGTTGAGCGCCGTGAAGTTGAACCAGTCGCTCTCGATCTCCGGCCCATCGGCGACCTCGAAACCCATCGAACCGAAGATGGCCTCGATGCGCTCCAACGTCAGGCTCACAGGGTGCAGCCCACCCTGGCCGCGCTGGCGGCCCGGCAGCGTCACATCCAGCGCCTCGGCGGCCAGTTGACGCTGCAACTCGGCTTCGGCGAGCTCGGCGCGGCGTGCTTGCAGCGCTGCCTCGATGGCCTGCTTGGCCTGGTTGATGGCAGCACCCGCCGTCTTCTTGGCTTCGGGGCTCAGCGCCGCGAGCCCCTTCATGCGCTCGGTGATCACGCCCC
>CALEDU010000212.1 GCA_937949455.1 uncultured Tepidimonas sp.
CGGCGCCATCTATGCCCTGATGGCGCTGGCACTCGTGCTCGTGTTTTCCGTGACGCGGGTGATTTTCGTCCCGCAGGGGGAGCTGGTGGCCTACGGCGCGCTCTCGATGGCCGTGTTGCAGGCTGGCGGCACCCCCGCGACGCTGTGGCTGTTGCTGGCCATGGCGGCTGTGACCTTGGCCGTGGAGGCGTGGTGCCAGCAGCGCGGCGCATCGGTGGACTGGTGGTCTACCGGTTTGTGGTGCGGCTTGCTGCCGGCCCTGGCGGCGCTGGCCGTCTGGTGGCAGCCGAGTACCCTGGTGGGCAAGGCGCTGACCGTCGTGCTGCTGGTCACCCCTTTGGGGCCGTTGATCTATCGCTTGGCCTTTCGGCCGTTGTCGCACGCGACGGTGCTGGTGTTGCTGATCGTCTCGGTCGCGCTGCATGGCGTGCTCATGGGGCTGGGGCTGTGGTTCTTTGGCGCCGAAGGCTCGCGCACCACGCCGTTTTCCGAGGCGCGGTTCGATCTGGGCAGCGTGCCCATCAGCGGCCAGTCGCTGGTGGTGCTGGGCGTGACCGGGTTGCTGGTGATTGCGATGTTCGTGTTTTTCGAGCGCACCTTGCTCGGCAAAGCGCTGCGTGCCACGGCCATCAACCGCGTCGGCGCCCGCCTGATGGGCATCCCGACCGAGCTGTCCGGCGATCTGAGTTTTGCCCTGGCGGCGCTGATTGGGGCGGTCTCTGGCCTGCTCATCGCACCCATCACGACCATTTATTACGACACCGGCTTTTTGATTGGTCTGAAGGGTTTCGTCGCTGCGATCATCGGCGGGCTGGCCAGCTACCCGGCCGCTTTGCTGGGGGCCGTGCTGGTAGGGCAGCTCGAGGCTTTCGCGTCGTTTTGGGCCAGTGCGTTCAAGGAGGTGCTGGTGTTCACACTGATCATCCCGGTGCTGCTGTGGCGCTCACTGCGCAGCCACCATGTGGAGGACGAAGAATGAGCGCTGAAACCCGCGTCTCCCACGCCGCAGTCGCATCAGCGACCACCGGGGCCGGGGTATCGTCCCGGTGGCTGACGCTGGGCTTGGTGCTGGCGCTGGCCGCCGCGTGGGGTTTTCTGCCCGACTTCACCATCACCTTGCTCAACTATATCGGGCTGCATGCCCTGGTGGCGCTGGGCCTGGTCATGCTGACGGGTGTGGGCGGCATGACCTCGTTTGGGCAAGCCGCTTTCGTGGGGCTGGGGGCTTATGCGACAGCCTGGGTCTGCACGTCGCCCGACGTGGCTGCCGCCCTGTCTGGTTTGCCCCCGCAGACCCTGCCCTGGCTGGGATTGGCCCTGGGGCTGGCGCTGACCTTCGGGGTGGCCTGGGGGCTGGGCGCGGTGACGCTGCGCTTGGGCGGCCACTATTTGCCGCTGGCCACCATTGCTTGGGGGCTGAGCCTGTATTTTCTGTTCGGCAACGTGGGCTTTCTGGGTGGGCACACGGGGCTCACCGGCATCGCGCCGCTGACACTGTGGGGCGTGTCGTTGGCCGATCCGCGCGCGCTGGGGATCCTGATCTGGGCCATCGTGCTGCTGGCGGTGTGGGCGCTGCACAACCTGCTCGATTCGCGCGAGGGACGCGCCATCCGCGCACTCAAAACAGGCCGCGTCATGGCCGAGTCCATGGGCGTGAACACGGCGCGCCAGCGCATCAAGGTGTTCGTCTTGGCGGCGCTGCTCGCTGCCGTGTCGGGCTGGCTGTATGCCCATCTGCAGCGCTTCGTCAATCCGACGCCGTTCAATCTGAACATCGGCATTGAATACCTGTTCATGGCAGTGGTCGGCGGCAGTGGGCACCTGTGGGGTGCGCTGCTGGGCGCCACCCTGATTGCCTTGCTCAAAGAGCAATTGCAAGACTGGCTGCCCAAGCTGTTGGGTATGAGCGGCAATTTCGAAGTCATCGTCTTCGGCCTGTTGATGATGCTGGTGCTGCAGCGCTACGCGGACGGGCTGTGGCCCACGCTGGCTGGCTGGGCCAAGCGGGCGGGCGTGGTGCCCCCGCCGCGCAGGCTGCCGGTGCCCTCCCCCTTGCCCAGCCGCGCCTTGCCGCCTGCGGGGACGGTGCTCATCGAGGCGCGCAACGTCACCAAGCGCTTTGGCGGCCTGGTGGCCAACAGCCAGGTCTCGCTGGAGGTGCGCGCCGGCGAGGTGCACGCGTTGATCGGCCCCAACGGTGCCGGCAAGAGCACCTTCTTCAACATGATCTCGGGCGTGGACGACCCCAGCGAGGGCGAAGTGCGGCTGCTGGGCCAGTCCATGGTCGGGCGGCCGTCGCGCGACTTTGCTGCGCTGGGCCTGGGGCGGACCTTTCAGCATGTGCGGCTGCTGGGCCAGCGCAGCGTGCTCGACAATGTGGCGCTGGGCGCGCATCTGCGTGGGCGGCGCGGCTGGCTGGCCAGCATGCTGCGGCTCGACCGCCACGAGGAGGCCGCGCTGCTGGCCGAGTCGATGCGCCAGATCGAGCGCTGCGGGCTGGCCGAGCATGCGCACACGCCGGCCGGCTCGCTCGCCTTGGGACAGCAGCGCATCGTCGAGATCGCCCGGGCGCTGGCGGGCCAACCGGCGCTGCTGCTGCTGGACGAGCCTGCTGCCGGCCTGCGCCACCTGGAGAAGCAGGCCTTGGCGCGGTTGCTGGACCAGTTGCGCCGCGAGGGCCTGGGTATCCTGATCGTGGAGCACGACATGGAGTTCGTGATGAACCTGGCCGACCGCATCACGGTGCTGGACTTTGGCACCGTGATCGCGCACGGCACTCCGGCGCAGGTGCAGCGCGACCCGCGTGTGCTGGCCGCTTACCTGGGCGACGAGGGTTTGGGAGGCGCGGCATGAGTCTCACCGAACGCCCGCCGCTGTTGCGCTTGCGTGGTTTTTCCGTTTCCTACGGGCCGGTGGAGGCGCTGCACCAGGTTGACCTCGACGTGCGCGAGGGGGAGATCGTCACCGTCATCGGCCCCAATGGGGCCGGCAAGACCACGCTGCTCAATGCGGCGATGGGGCTGCTGCCCTCGCGCGGCGAGCTGGCTGTGGCCGGTGAGG
>CALEDU010000213.1 GCA_937949455.1 uncultured Tepidimonas sp.
ATGCCCCAACCACCCGAGCGAGCATCGCCCAACTGCAGCAATAACCAGGGCGCAGCCACCAGCGACACCATGGTCCCTGCGGCAAAGGCCGCCATAATGGCGGCGCCATATAGCGCCGAAGCAGACAGCGAGGCCACCAGAAGCGCCGAGTACAACAGCCCGCAGGGCATCAGCGCCCAGCCCACACCCAACACGGCAGGAGCGCGGGCGCCCAGGCGACTCATCACAGGCCGGACGCGGTGCCACACCGCCTGCGCCCAACCGTCCAGAAAGGCTGGCTGGCGCGCCTGCACCACCAACAACACCCCGAGCAGCAGCGCGGCGACGTGCATCATGGTCCAGACCGGGCGCAGCACCACCGTCTGCTGGCCCAGCCAGCCCATGCCCTGCACCGTACCCCCTGCCAGCGCACCAAGCAGGGCGTAGCCCAACAGGCGCCCCAGTTGCCATGTCCACAGCGCTTGGCGTGATCGGGGCGCTGCGGCACGGGCAATCCCAGCGCACGCTGCGCCGCACATGGCTACGCAGTGAGGTCCCCCCACCAGGCCCATCACCAGGGCCGACAGCGTCATAGAAGCGAGCATGGGCACATGCTATCAGCCATGCGCGAGCAAAACTGGGGGATCAGATGATTTTGGAGAAGCGGGCGCGGTCTTGATCGAGCTGCAAATAGTGGTCAAACACCATCGCAATCGCCCGCACCAGGTACCACCCCGTCGCGGTCACCTCCAGGTGGGCATCGTCCACACGAACCAGCCCGTCGTGCTCCAGGGCACGCAACTGCTCCAATTCCCGCGCAAAGTACGAACGAAAATCCACCAGATGCGCCAAGTTGATGGACTCAAAATCCACCAGGCCCTGGCACATGATGGCCATGATGACACTGCGGCGCAACAAATCATCGCGCGTCAAAGCCAGTCCGCGCACGATGGGCAGCCGCCCCTGGTCCAGAGCGTCGTAGTACTCGTCCAGCGTCTTGGCATTCTGGCTGTAGGTGGCCCCGATGCGCCCGATCGCCGACACCCCGAGGGCAATCAGGTCGCAGTCGGGCTGGGTGCTGTAGCCTTGAAAATTTCGGTGCAGTCGCCCCTGTCGTTTGGCCACGGCCAGCGCGTCGTTGGGCAGGGCGAAGTGGTCCATGCCGACGTACACATAGCCCGCTGCGCTCAAATGATCCAGCGACAGCGACAGCATCGCCAGCTTGTCGGCTGGGCTGGGCAATTCGGCCACCACGATACGCCGCTGCGGCTTGAAACGCGCCGGCAGGTGCGCGTAGGCGTACAACGCGATACGGTCGGGCCGCAGTCGTTCGACCTGCTCCAGGGTGTGGCGAAACGACTCCGGCGTCTGCTGGGGCAGGCCGTAGATCAAATCGACGTTGATGGATTCGAACCCCAGCGCCCGCGCGGCTTCGACCAGGGCAAACACTGGCTCCGCCGGCTGGATGCGGTGCACGGCCTTT
Organism: uncultured Tepidimonas sp.; assembly: GCA_937949455.1. Lineage (GTDB taxonomy): Bacteria > Pseudomonadota > Gammaproteobacteria > Burkholderiales > Burkholderiaceae_C > Tepidimonas. The sequence goes on from CALEDU010000213.1 coordinate 1,463, forward strand.
TGCACGCTAGGGTCGAAATCCTGCACGCCAAAGCTCAGACGGTTGAAGCCCAGTTGCTGCAGATGCGCCAAGCGCTCGGCCGTCACCGTGCGGGGATCGACCTCGATCGAATACTCGCCCCCGGGCACCAGCTCGAAATGGCGGCGGACCATGGCCATCAGGTCGGCCAGTTCGGCATCGCTCAGAAAGGTGGGTGTGCCGCCCCCCAGGTGCAACTGGCTCACCCGGTGGCCGCGGCCAAGATGGTCGGTCTGCAGTTCCAACTCGCGCGAGAGATAACGCAAGTACTCCGCCGCCTTGCTGTGGTGCTTGGTGATCACCTTGTTGCAAGCGCAGTAGTAGCACAGCGACTCGCAAAACGGGATGTGGACATACACGGACAACGGCAGCGCCAGCGAGCCGGCGCGGCGCTGCGCCAGCGCCTGGATGTAGTCGCGCTCGGTGAACGCCTCGACGAAGCGGTCCGCCGTCGGATAGGACGTGTAGCGCGGGCCGGGAATGTCGAACCGGCGCAGCAGGGCTTCATCGATGACGTGCTTCACGGGGGTGGACTCCATTGGAAACGGTAATGTGCCCCAGGACGACCCCGACGCCCTTGACGTGAGTCAAACCCCCTGCACCCCGATGCCCGCAACGTACGCCGGGGTAATGCCCGGCAAGCACGCCAACCGGTTGTTATCATCGGGGCGAAGAACTGCTCCAGACTGGACAGTCCCCAAACGGCCAGCTCGGCCGGACATGCCACAGCGCCCATGGATTTGCACAGCATCAAAGTCGCCTGCTCCAGTTGCAACCTGCGCGAGCTCTGCCTGCCCGTCGGCCTTGCCCCGCAGGAACTGGAACAGCTCGATGACCTCATTGCCAACCGACGGCGCGTGCGCCGTGGCGCGGCGCTGTTCGCTGCAGGTGCCCCGTTCACGTCGCTCTACGCAGTGCGTTCAGGTTTTTTCAAAACCATTGTAACCACGGCAGACGGTCGCGACCAGGTCACCGGCTTCCAGATGGCGGGTGAGATTCTGGGCTTAGACGGCATCGTCCAGGACAAGCACGCCTGCTCCGCGATCGCGCTGGAAGATGCGGAAGTATGCGTACTGCCATTTGACAAACTCGAGCAACTCTCGCGCGAATTCAGCACGCTGCAACACCATGTGCATCGGATCATGAGCCGCGAGATCGTGCGTGACCAAGGGGTCATGTTGCTGCTGGGCAGTATGCGGGCCGAAGAACGTTTGGCGGCCTTTTTGCTGAACTTGGTCCAGCGCCTGTACGCGCGGGGGTTCTCCCAATCCGAGATGGTGTTGCGCATGACCCGCGAGGAAATCGGCAGCTACCTGGGCATGAAGTTGGAGACGGTGAGCCGCACCTTCTCGCGCTTTCAGGACGACAGGATCATCGAAGTCAAACAGCGTTATGTGCGCATCTTGGACCCCGATGCGTTGCGTGCCATCGTCAACCACGCCAGCGACGTGAGTAACTGACCGTAGCGGCTCTCCCCTCTTGCGACGCGATCTGCTCAGGCACGATCTGCGCAGCGCCTGTCACCACATATTGGGCGCTGATCGACGTCTCCCGCCTCGTTGCGGGCGCAGTCTGCGGGGCGCTGGTGCGGCGGCACAGGACAGCGGTTGACCTCCCATGGCGACATGGACAGCAGCGTCGTGAGCGCCCCGGATACCATGGTCAATCCCCAGAAAACGAAGAATGCCAGGGTGTAGATGGCCTGTCGAGACCACCCCAGCGATTCCCCCGCCCAATGCAGCTCACTGGGGTCGACGAAAGCAAACACCACCATTTCCATCACCGCCGCCATCAAAAAGGCAGGCCACGCAATCCACATCACACGCTGGGCCAACATCATGACTCCTTTCGGGTGTGGCCCCGGTGGGGCCTCAATCATTTTTCGGCAAAGCGGAAGACGCGGCGTGGTTGCGCCCTTGATTGGCCGGCAACAGCGCTTTTTCCGCCTGCAGC
>CALEDU010000214.1 GCA_937949455.1 uncultured Tepidimonas sp.
AATGCCCCGTACACCGCCGAGTAGGTCGGCACCGTGCGCAGATACCAAGCCAACGCTTGCTGGGCCAGTTCCACAGCGAGTGCAACGAATCCCCCGCCGACCAGCGCATGGCGCATCGGAACCTGGGCATTGGGCACGTACCGGTAGAGCGCTGCCATGCCCAACGCCAGCGCCAGGAATCCCGCCACGTCCAACGCCCAGCGCACGCCCTGGTGCGCCACCATGGAAAATCGCGCGCCAAATCGCGTGCCCATTGCCAGCGTCGCCGCCAGAAGGATTGCGCGATAGCCTGGGCAGACGGATCGAAGGTGGACATGCCGCTATCATGCCAGCCGATGTCTGCACCTTTTCCCCCCCCTCCCATACCCGCTGCATCCGCCGCTTCCACCGCCCTGGCGCAGGCGCGCTGGACGCGCAGTTTGGCTGTGGTGTGCGTATTGGGCCTGATCGTCCTGGGGCTGACGTGGGAGCTGTGGCTGGCGCCGCTGCGTCCTGGCGGGTCGTGGTGGGCGCTCAAGGTCTTGCCGCTGGCCCTGCCGCTGCCTGGCCTGCTGCGCCACCGCATGTACACCTACCGCTGGCTCAGCCTGCTGGTGTGGCTGTACTTCACCGAAGGCATCGTGCGCGCCACCAGCGAAAGCGGCCTGTCGGCCGCGCTGGCTTGGGGTCAGGTCGTGTTGTGTATGGGGCTGTTTGCGGCCTGTGCCCTGCATGTGCGGCTGCGGCTGCGCGCCGCCCGCGCCCCGCAAGCTGCGGTCAGGGATGATTCAGAATGACGGACCAGCCAACGGCTCCTCTCGATCCACCCACACGGGCCACCCTGTTGCAGGACTTGCGCTGCGCTGTCGGCCCAACGCATGTACTCACCGCCGCCGACGCCGACCTGGAGCCGTGGGAGCGCGACTGGCGCCGCCGCCACCGTGGCCGAGCCCTCGCGGTGGTACGCCCTGGCAGCACGGCGGAGGTGGCCGCCGTGGTGCGCGCCTGCGCTGCGCATGGCGCGCCCATCGTGCCGCAGGGCGGCAACACCGGGCTGGTGCTGGGCGGCGTGCCGGATGGCAGCGGCACTCAGGTGGTGCTGAGCACCGTACGGCTCAACCGCATCCGTGCGCTGGATGAGGCCAACCTGACGCTGACGGTAGAGGCTGGCTGCGTGCTACAGACCGCGCAACAAGCCGCCGAGGCCGCCGGACTGTGGCTGCCGCTGAGCCTGGCCGCCGAAGGCAGCTGCACCATCGGCGGCAACCTGGCCACCAACGCCGGCGGCACACAGGTGCTGCGCTTCGGCAACGCGCGTGACCTGTGCCTAGGGCTGGAAGTCGTGACCGCCGACGGCCGCGTCTGGAACGGCCTGCGCGGCCTGCGCAAGGACAACACTGGCTACGATCTGCGTCACCTGTTGATTGGCAGCGAGGGGACGCTGGGCATCATCACCGCCGCGGTGCTCAAGCTCGTGCCGCGCCCAGCAGCGCAGCTGACCGCGTGGGCTGCCGTGCCAGATCTGGCCGCTGCGGTGACGCTGCTGGGCCTGGTGCAGCGCGGGCTTGGGCCGACGCTGACCGGCTTCGAAATGATGAACGGCTTCGCGCTCGAGCTGGTGCAGCGGCACTTTCCGCAACTCGCCGTACCGCTGACCGGCGCAGCGCCCTACGCCGTGCTGCTGGAAACCAGCGACACCGAGGGCGAGGCGCATGCACGCGCGCGGCTGGAGGCGGTGCTGGGACAGGCGCTGGACGACGGCTGTGCGGCGAATGCCGTGGTGGCTGCAAGCCTCGCGCAGGCACGCACGCTGTGGCACATCCGCGAGAGCATCCCGCTGGCGCAGGCCGAAGAGGGGCTCAACATCAAACACGACATCAGCCTGCCGGTGTCGCGTATCCCGGCCTTCTGCGCCGAGACGGAAAAGGCGCTCGCGCAGGCGGTGCCTGGTGCGCGCCTGGTCAACTTCGGGCACCTGGGCGACGGCAACTTGCATTTCAATGTGCAGTGCCCCACAGGGGCCGATCCGGCCGCCTTCCTGCGCGAGCACGAGGCGCAAATCCACACGGTGGTCTACGAGATGGTGCAGCGCCACGGCGGCTCGATCAGCGCCGAGCACGGTATCGGGGCGCTCAAAGCGACCATCCTGCCGCGCTATCAGGACGCGGTGGCGCTGGACCTGATGCGTGCCATCAAGCGCGCGCTGGATCCGGCCAACCGATTCAACCCCGGCAAGCTGCTCGCCTAGAATGGGCCGCCTGGTCTGCATGTGCCCCGACCAGGCCCCGACGCTTTTGCCGAAATGCCCACACCCCTGCCATGACCCAGCGCCCGATCCGCCGCCAATACGAAGACTTCATGCGCCACGTTTTCGAGCACGGCACGCCGAAGACCGACCGCACCGGCGTGGGCACACGCAGCATCTTCGGCTACCAGATGCGATTCGACTTGTCGGAGGGTTTTCCTCTGATCACCACCAAAAAGCTGCACGTCAAGTCGATCATTTACGAACTGCTGTGGTTTTTGCGGGGTGAGCGCAACGTGCGCTGGCTGCAAGAGCGTGGCGTGTCCATCTGGGACGAGTGGGCGCGCGAGGACGGTGATTTGGGCCCCATCTACGGCGTGCAATGGCGCAGTTGGCCCACCCCCGATGGTGGCCATATCGACCAGATCGCCGAGGTGGTGCAGCAGCTCAAGACGCAGCCGGACTCGCGGCGCATCATCGTCAGCGCCTGGAACGTGGCCGACCTGCCACAAATGGCGCTGGCACCGTGCCACGCCTTCTTTCAGTTCTATGTCGCCAACGGACGGCTGAGCTGCCAGCTCTACCAGCGCAGCGCCGACATCTTCCTGGGCGTTCCGTTCAACATTGCCAGCTATGCGCTGCTGACACACATGCTCGCGCAGCAGTGCGACCTGCAGCCGGGCGAGTTCATCTGGACCGGGGGCGACTGCCACATCTACCACAACCACGTCGAGCAGGTCCTGCTGCAGCTGTCGCGCGAACCCTACCCTTACCCGGAACTGCGCATTCGGCGCCGACCCCCTACACTGTTCGACTACGAATACGAGGACTTCGAGTTCATCGACTACCGACACCACCCGCCCATCAAGGCCCCGGTGGCGGTCTGACCCACAGCCCGCCCGCGCTGTGGGCCCGTCGATGTCA
>CALEDU010000215.1 GCA_937949455.1 uncultured Tepidimonas sp.
CGAGGAGCGTTGCAGCGTCTGGGCTGTTTGCCCCCAGCGCGAGGCTCGACGGAACCGCCCGCTGCGTGCATGCCGTGCGCAGTGGCGATGCTGGCAACGACGCTCACCCACCGGCGTGTGGTGTGAGCGCACACGCGCCCGCCGGTGGCCCTCTATCGCGTAGGAGTCACCGCATGAATGCACCGCTGCACCATCCCTTGCCCACTGACTGTGCCGTGGCCGACCTCGGCTTGGCCGACTGGGGCCGCAAAGAAATCCGCATCGCCGAGACCGAGATGCCCGGCCTGATGGCGATCCGCGAGGAATACGCGCAGGCTCAGCCGCTCCGGGGTGCGCGCATTGCCGGCAGTCTGCACATGACGATCCAGACCGCCGTGCTCATCGAGACGCTGCAGGCGCTGGGCGCGCAGGTGCGTTGGGCCTCGTGCAATATCTACTCGACGCAGGATCACGCGGCGGCGGCCATCGCCGCGGCGGGCACGCCGGTGTTTGCTTTCAAGGGCGAGACATTGGCGCAGTACTGGGACTACACACACCGCATCTTTGAATTTGGCCCAGCCGGCAGCCCCGACGAAGGCCCGAACATGATTCTGGATGATGGCGGCGACGCCACCTTGCTGTTGCATTTGGGCAAGCAAGCCGAGCGTGACCCCTCGGTGCTCGACCATCCCGCCAGCGAGGAAGAACGGGTGTTGTTTGCCGCCATCCGCGCGCGCCTGGCGCAAGATTCGACTTGGTACAGCCGCAAGGCCGCACAGGTCATCGGCGTCACCGAGGAGACCACCACCGGCGTCCACCGCCTCAAGCAGATGGCCGCGCGCGGCGAGCTGCTGTTTCGCGCCATCAACGTCAACGACAGCGTCACCAAGAGCAAGTTCGACAACCTTTATGGTTGCCGCGAGTCGCTGGTGGACGGCATCAAGCGCGCCACCGACGTGATGATCGCCGGCAAGATCGCCGTCGTCTGCGGCTACGGCGACGTTGGCAAAGGCAGCGCACAGGCGCTGCGGGCGCTGTCGGCCCAGGTGTGGGTGACCGAAATCGACCCCATCTGCGCGCTGCAAGCGGCCATGGAGGGCTACAGAGTCGTCACCATGGATTGGGCGTGCGACAAAGCCGACATCTTTGTCACCGCCACCGGCAACAAGCATGTCATCACCTACGAACACATGGCCCGGATGAAGGACCAGGCCATCGTCTGCAACATTGGCCACTTCGACAACGAGATCGATGTGGCCACACTGGAGGCGCGCTGCCAGTGGGAGGAGATCAAGCCGCAGGTCGATCATGTGATCTTTGAAGACGGCAAGCGCATCATCCTGCTGGCCAAGGGACGGCTGGTCAACTTGGGCTGCGCCACCGGCCACCCGAGCTATGTGATGAGCAGTTCGTTTGCCAACCAGACGATCGCGCAGATCGAGCTGTACACGCACCGCGACTACTACGAGAAGGGCAAGGTCTATGTGCTGCCCAAGCACCTGGACGAAAAGGTGGCGCGGCTGCAGCTGAAGAAGCTCGGCGCGATGCTGACCGAGCTGACCGAGGAGCAGGCCAGCTACATCGGCGTGCCGAAGGAGGGGCCGTACAAGCCCGAGACCTATCGCTACTGAGGCTGCGGGGCGAGCGCGCTCATGCGGGCCGACCAAGCGCTGGTGCAGGCGGGCCTTGTGGCGTCGCGCTCGGCCGCGCAGCGGCTGATCGCCGCTGGCGCGGTGCACTGGCGGGCGGGCGAGGGCGCCCCATGGCAGCGGCTGCGCAAAGCCGCTGAGGTGCTGCCCCCGCAGGCGCAGTGGCAGCTAGCGGATGACGCCGAGGTGCGCTATGTCTCGCGCGGCGGGCTCAAGCTGGCGGCGGCGCTGCAGCGCACCGGTGTGCCGGTGACCGGGCGCCGCTGTCTGGATGTGGGGCAGAGCACGGGTGGCTTCACCGACTGCTTGCTGCAGGCCGGTGCCGCGCAGGTGGTCGGGGTGGATGTCGGCCACGGCCAGCTGCACCCGCGGCTGCGCTCGGACGCGCGCGTGGTGGCCATCGAGGGCTGCAACGCGCGCGAGCTCAGCGCCGAGCGCCTGGTGGTCGCCGGCGGCCCAGCCGCTGCGCCGCCGTTCGACCTGATCGTCGGCGACCTTTCGTTCATTTCACAGACGCTGGTGTGGCCGGCGCTGCTGCCGCTGCTGGCAGCAGGCGGCTCGATGCTGATGCTGGTCAAGCCGCAGTTCGAGCTGCAGCCCGCCGACATCGGCAAGGGCGGCGTCGTGCGCGACGAGGGGGCGCTGGCGCGCGTGCGCCAGCGTATCGAGTGCGCGGCGGCCGCACAGGGCCTCGTGCTGCGCGACTATTTCGACAGTCCGATCGCCGGGGGCGACGGCAACCGGGAGTTTCTGGCATGGCTTTGCCGTGGAGTTTCGAATTCTTTCCGCCGAAGACGCCGGAAGGCGCGGCCAAGCTGCGCACCGCGCGCCAGCAGCTGTATGCGGCTCGGCCGCAGTTTTGCTCGGTCACCTATGGCGCTGGCGGCTCCACGCAGGCAGGTACCTGCGCGACCGTGGGGGAGATCTTGGCCGAGGGGGTGGAGGCCGCCGCGCACTTTTCTTGCGTCGGCGCCATGCGTGAGCGGGTGCGCGCGCAGCTCGCCGAACTGCAGTGCATGGGTGTGAAGCGCCTGGTGGCGCTGCGTGGCGACCTGCCCAGTGGCTACGGGCTGGGTGGCGAGTTCACCTACGCGCGCGATCTGGTGGCCTTCATCCGTGCAGAGTTTGGCGATGCTTTTCACATCGAAGTTGCGGCCTATCCAGAGATGCATCCGCAGGCGCGCTCGCCGCAGGCCGACCTGCAGGCGTTCGCCGACAAGGTGCGCGCTGGGGCCGATGGCGCCATCACGCAGTACTTCTTCAACACCGATGCCTATTTTCGCTTCGTCGACGAGGCCTACGCGCTGGGTGTGGAGGTGCCGATCGTGCCCGGCATCATGCCGATCACCAACGCCACACAGCTGATGCGCTTTTCCGACGCCTGTGGGGCCGAGATCCCGCGCTGGATCCGCCTGCGGCTGCAGGGCTACGGCGACGACGTGGCCTCGATCCGTGCCTTCGGGCTGGATGTGGTGACCGATCTGTGCGACCAGCTGCGCACCGCTGGCGTGCCGGGCCTGCACTTCTACACCATGAACCAGGCCGAGCCGACGCAGACCATTTTGCAGCGGCTCGATCTGCTGCCGGTCTGACGGCATACGGCGCTGCCTGCGCCACCGCTGGTGCGCTATCGTTGCGTTTGCGTTTTCTCAACCCGTTCCGTGACCCGCCAGGAGGCCCTGCCCATGCGATTCGAAACCCAGGCCGTACACGCCGGCTACCGACCCGACCCGACCACCAAGGCCGTGGTGCCGCCCATCTACCAGACCGTGGCTTACGCCTTCGACAGCGCGCAGCACGGCGCCGATCTGTTCGACTTGAAGGTGCCGGGCAATATCTACACCCGCATCATGAACCCGACACAGGCGGTGCTGGAGGAGCGGCTGGCGGCGCTGGAAGGCGGCATCGGCGCACTGGCGCTGGCCTCCGGGCAGGCGGCCATCACTTACGCCATTCAGACGATTGCCGAGGCCGGCGACAACATCGTCTCGGCCAGCGCGCTCTACGGCGGCACCTACAACCTGTTCGCCCACACGCTGCCGCAGTACGGCATCGAAGTGCGCTTTGCCGACAGCGATCGGCCCGAGACCTTCGAGTCGCTGATCGATGCACGCACCAAGGCACTCTATTGCGAGTCGATGGGCAACCCGCGCGGCAATGTCACCGATATCGCGGCGCTGGCGGCCATCGCGCACCGCCATGGCGTGCCGCTGATCGTGGACAACACGGTGCCCAGCCCCTACTTGTGTCGCCCATTCGAGCACGGTGCCGACATCGTCGTGCATTCGCTCACCAAATACCTGGGCGGCCACGGCAACAGCGTGGGCGGTGCGATCGTCGACTCCGGCAAATTTCCGTGGGCCGAGCACAAAACGCGCTTCAAGCGCCTCAACGAGCCCGACGTCAGCTACCACGGCGTCGTCTACACCGAGGCGTTGGGACCAGCGGCCTATATCGCTCGGGCGCGCGTGGTGCCGCTGCGCAATATGGGCGCGGCGATTTCGCCGTTCAATGCCTTCCTGATCTTGCAAGGCATCGAGACGCTGCCGCTGCGCATGGACCGCATCTGCGACAACACGCTGGCGGTGGCGCAGTACCTGCGCCAGCACCCCAAGGTGCGCTGGGTGCGCTACGCCGGGCTGCCAGACGACTCCTACCACGCGCTGGCACAGCGCTACCTGGGTGGGCGCGCCTCGGGTCTGTTGACATTTGGTATCGAGGGCGGACGTGCCGCTGGCGAGCGCTTCCTCGATGCGCTGCAGCTGTTCACACGGCTGGTCAACATCGGCGACGTGCGTTCGCTGGCCACGCACCCGGCCAGCACCACGCATCGGCAGCTCTCCCCCGAGGAGCTGGCCAAAGCGGGCGTCACCGAGGACACGGTGCGCCTGTGCGTCGGCATCGAGCACATCGAAGACCTCCGGACCGACCTGGCGCAGGCGCTGGCGGCCGCCTGAGCTGGCGACGTGCCCCGGCGTGGTGGCGTGTTGGCGGGCAGGTGGGGTGCCACGCCCGGTGGCGGCACCGTTCAGCCTTGCGCTTCGCCCGCGTCCACTTTCCACGCCGCAGCCGGCCCCTGGCGCAGCGCCGCCAGCAGCCACGGCAGCGCCTCGCGCAACTGCCCAGCCAGGGTGTAGGGCGGGTTGATGACGAAGACGCCGCTGGCGCGCAGGTTGCCGGCCGGGCGGCCGCGCGCGGCGGCGGCCTTGGCCGCCGGGTCGGCCGGTGTGCCGATGTTGAGTTCGGCCTGCAGCCAGGCGCGGCCGTGCTGCTGCGCCAGCGCGCGCAGGCGTCGGGGCAGTGCGTGCGCCTGCTCGCGCGCGATCACCGGGTACCAGACGACGTAGCAGCCCACCGCAAAGCGCCGCAGGGCATCGGCCACGACGGCCGCCACCAAGCCATAGTCGGATTTGAGCTCGTAGCTGGGGTCGATCAAGACCAGCGCGCGTCGCGAGCGCGGGGGCAGCAGCGTCTTGAGGCCCTCGAAGCCGTTGTCGCGCCGCAGCTCGATGGCTGGGCGCGGCGTGCGCGTGCGCCACTCGCGCACGGTGCGGTCGAGCAGCCGCCCGTCGGTGGGGTGCAGCTCGAACAATTTGAGTGCGTCCTGCGGCCGCAGCGCCGCCTGCAACAGCGCTGGCGAACCGGGGTAATGCTGCAGCATCCCTCCCGGATTGAGCTCGTACAGGCGGTCGATGTAGTCCTGCACGGCCGCAGGCAGGGCGGACCCCGCCGCGGTTGCGGTGGCTGCGGC
>CALEDU010000216.1 GCA_937949455.1 uncultured Tepidimonas sp.
CGCCCCCTCACGGGCTGGAGCGCGTGCTTGGCTTGGAGGGTGCCGCCTGGGGCGTCGCGTCCTGGCGCGCTGTGCGCCGGCCCTGCCGCAGGGCCTGCCGTTGTGCTTCGGCGGCCTGCGCCGCATGCAGCCAGGCCGCAAAAGTGTGCGGTGTCTCTAGCGTGATGCGACCAATGGCACCTGCACGAAAGTCTGCCAGCACCGCTTCGGCGGCTTTGTGGGGGTCGATGCGCCCCCCGGGCAGCAAGGCACCGCGCTTGCGGCCAATCGCGGCCAGCAGTTCGTGGTCGGGCAGTGCGGCGAGGGCCGCCTGCGCCAACCCCAGACGGTAGCGGGCCTCGAGCAGCGCCGGGTAATCGGCCTGTAACGCCCGCAGCAGGGCCAGCGCGACGGCTTCCTCGTCGAAGGCATTGCGTCCGACGGCACCGCTGGCGGCCAGCCAGTCCCCGCTTTCCGGCACGATGATCTTGGGCCACAGCAAGCCTGGGGTGTCATACAAATACACGTCGTCGGCCAGCACGATGCGCTGCTCCTGCCGGGTGACGCCAGGCTCGTCGGCCGCCTTGGCGGCGCGCTTGCCGAGCAAAGTGTTGATCAGGGTAGACTTGCCGACGTTGGGGATGCCCGCGATGAGCACGCGCAGCGGCTTGACCATGCCGCCGCGGTGTGGTGCCAGCCGGCGGCATTCGGCCATCAGGGTGCGCGCTGGCCCCGGGGTGTGGGCGTGCAGTGCAATCGCCCGTGTGCGGGGCTGGGCGTTGTAATGGGCCAGCCACTGCACAGTGCGCACCGGGTCGGCCAAATCTTCCTTGTTCAGAATCTTCAGCGTGGGCCGATCCCCAATCAGTTGGGCCAGCAAGGGATTGGCGCTCGACCCCGGCAGCCGGGCATCGAGCAGCTCGATGATCACGTCCGTGCTCTTGAGCCGCTCGCGCAACGCTTTTTGCGTGGCGTGCATATGACCGGGAAACCACTGAACGCTCACCATCAGGCTCCAGCACAGGAATGCGAGCGCTCAGCCGTGTGCACGCAGCCAGGCATGCAGATCGGCCACCGTGTGCGCCACGAAGGCTGGCTGCAGCGAACGCAGGTCCTCGTGCGCGTGGGCGCCATAGGTGACCGCGACCGCGGTGCAGCCGGCGTTGCGCGCCATCTGCAGATCGTGGGTGGTGTCGCCGATCATCAGGGTACGCTCGGGTGACGTGTCGAGCTCGGCCATCAGTTCGAGCAGCATTTGCGGGTCAGGCTTGCTGGCTGTCTCGTCGGCGGTGCGGGACGCGTCGAAGACCCCATGCAGCGCCACCGTCTGCAAGGCGACATCCAGTCCACGGCGGCTTTTGCCCGTGGCCACGGCCAGCCGGTGGCCACGGCCACGCAGATCGTTGAGCAGCGGCAGCACGCCATCGAACAGGGTGACCTCGTGCTGGCGCGCAAACCAGTGGTGGCGATAGCGCTCCACCAGCAAGGGATGGCGCTCGGGCGGAACCTCCGGCGCAGCATGGGCCAGCGCCTGGGCCAAGCCCATGCCGATCACCCAGGCTGCGCGCTCGCGCGGCGGCACTTGACCGCCAACGTCGCGCACCGCGTCCTGGATGCAGCTGACAATCAGTGCAGTAGAGTCGAACAAGGTACCGTCCCAATCAAAGGCGATCAGGTCGTAACGGCGCGGGCGACTGGAGGCCGAAGAAGCATCGAGGCAGGGGGCGGAATCGGTCACGGCGAGCCCAGAAGTGGCAATGGCCCCGAATCCGGGGCACCAAAAAAGCAAAAGGCGCATGACAGGCGCCTTTTGCCATCCTTGCGTTGGAGGGCTTATGCGATACGGAAGTTCTCGATGTTGCCACCCGTCGCCAGGATGTTGCGCACCCATTCCGGCTTGCGGCCCGGGCCGCCGGACCAGAGTTCGCCGTTGGGGCCGCGGTATTTCGGTTCGGGTTTGGTGCGGCCGCCCTTGCCCTTGACACCGCGCAAGCCGCCAGTGGCCAATTCTTGCGGAGTGATGTCATATTCGGCCATGCGGGCGCGGATCTCGGCGATCACGCCGGCGCGCTCCTGCCTGCGTAATTGTTCGGCTTGAGCGAGAAGGGCTTCGGCTTGGGCTTTCAGTTCTGCATAGGTTGCCATGGACGTTCTCCAGTAGGACGAACAATATCGTTCTGACGCCACGATTGTAATCAAAAAAAACGCTGCACGTTGCTCCAGTCAGCCAATTCAGGCGGCAAGGGCGCGTGCAATTGCAATTCCTGCTCCGTCGCCGGATGTCGTATCCTCAGCCGCCAAGCATGCAAAAACATCCGCTTGAGGCCCAGACGTGTCAGCAGCCGGTTCCACGCGAAATCGCCGTACTTGTCGTCGCCGGCGATGGGATGGCCAGCGTGAGCCAGATGTACCCGGATCTGGTGGGTGCGACCGGTTTTGATGGTGACTGCCAGCAGCGTCATCCCGGGAGCATCGGCCGGCCAACCGGCGGGCGCATGCACCTCGCCGAGCACCTGCACCAGCGAAATCGAGCGCTGACCCAGGGGATCACGTGCATCGGTGACGCGCACGCGCCGTTCGCCGTCAGGCAGCAGATATTTGTGCAGTGGGACGTCGATCACCTGGCGGGCGGCTGGCCATTCCCCGCGCACCAGTGCCAAGTAGGTTTTGCCTGTGCTGCGTTCGCGAAACTGATCTTGCAGTCGCCTGAGTGCGCTGCGCCGCTTGGCCACCAGCAGCACGCCGCTGGTCTCGCGGTCCAGGCGGTGCACCAGTTCCAGCCACGCCGGACCCGGCCGCGCCTGGCGCAGCTGTTCGATCACGCCGGACGACACGCCGCTGCCCCCATGCACCGCCACACCGGCGGGTTTGTCGATCGCTAGCAGCCACTCGTCCTCGTAGAGCACGGGAAACTGCCGCGCGGGCGCGGTGGCGGGGGCGAGGTCGATCCGTCGCTCGGGCAGTCGCACCGGCGGAAGCCGCACATCGTCGCCGGCCTGCAACCGCGTGTCGGCGCGGGCGCGTGCCTTGTTGACCCGCACCTCACCGCTGCGGATGATGCGGTAGATCAGCGTTTTGGGGGCACCTTTGAGTTCGCGCAGCAAAAAGTTGTCGAGTCGCTGGTCAGCGGACTCGGCATCGACGGTGAGGTGACGGACTGCGGCATTGGACATGGGCAAGCGTTGACCCCCCAGCACGCCACACGCAATCCAGTCCACGCCTATAATCCGGATGTCTGTTCGTGTGCCAAAAAGGATCGGGTCGCCGCGAAGTGTACGGCACGCCGATCGACGCAGAGCGCCGACAGACATATTTTGCCGAACCCTGGGCGGGCGGTTCATTCGGGTCAGGCCCCTTTTAGGGGGCCAGTCATCCCCGGATGGATGTGCCTGGTCCGGGTCGAACCGACGTTCATCCAGTCAGCGAACCCGATACGGAATACCCCCAGCGTGCAGCCTGCGGCCGACCCGAAGCCGTGTGGCAGGCTACACGAGGATTCAGTGACCACCCAGACGCCCGTCTTCCCGTGTTGCACAACGGCCCGTCGTTCCTGTTCACCGTGATCCACGCGCCCATGCCCGGGAGCGCGTAATCCCCACCCGGCGTATGCCGGGCAGGACTTTCGCTCATCCCCAGAGGCTCTCCGGCAATTCCTCCCCGTTCGCTCGACCGGTCCGCGGTTCGCGGTATCCGCGCCCATCGAAGGCGCTTGTGTATGACCGAGTCTGAGGAACGTACGATGAAACGCATGCTGATCAACGCCACGCAGGCCGAGGAGCGCCGGCTGGCGATCGTCGATGGGCAAAAACTGCTCGACTATGAAATCGAGATCGAAGGGCGCGAGCAGCGCAAGGGCAACATCTACAAAGCCGTGGTAACGCGTGTGGAGCCCTCGCTGGAGGCATGCTTCGTCGATTACGGCGAGGACCGCCACGGCTTCCTGCCGTTCAAGGAAATCTCCAAGCAGTATTTCCAGGGGCATGTGTCTCCGTCGCAAGCACGCATCCAGGACGTCATCAAGGAAGGCCAGGAATTGCTCGTCCAGGTGGAAAAGGAGGAGCGTGGCAACAAGGGTGCGGCGCTGACCACCTTCATCAGCCTGGCTGGCCGCTACGTGGTGCTCATGCCCAACAATCCGCGCGGCGGCGGCGTCAGCCGGCGCATCGAGGGTGAGGATCGCACCGAATTGAAGGCGACGCTGGACAAGCTGGAATACCCCAACGGCATGTCCATCATTGCGCGCACGGCTGGCATCGGGCGCGAGGCCGCCGAGCTGCAGTGGGACCTCAACTACCTGCTCAAGCTCTGGCATGCGATCGAAGGGGCGGCCAAGTCGCTGACCAAGCCCGAACTCATTTACCAAGAATCGACACTGGTCATCCGTGCGATCCGCGACTATTTCAACAGCGATATCGGTGAAATCCTGATCGACACCGACGACATCTACGAGCAGGCGCGCGGCTTCATGTCGCATGTGATGCCGGAGTATGCCAACCGTGTCAAGCGCTACCGGGACAACGCGCCGTTGTTTTCGCGCTTTCAGATCGAGCACCAGATCGAAACCGCCTACAGCCGCACGGTGACACTGCCCTCGGGGGGTGCGATCGTGATCGACCAGACCGAGGCGCTGGTGGCCGTCGACGTCAACTCGGCGCGCGCGATCAAGGGCGGAGACATCGAAGAGACCGCGCTGCGCACCAACCTGGAAGCTGCCGACGAGGTGGCGCGTCAGGCGCGTCTGCGCGACCTCGGCGGGCTGATCGTGATCGACTTCATCGACATGGAGGACGGCAAAAACCGCCGCGAGGTCGAAAACCGTCTGCGCGAGGCGCTCAAACAAGACCGCGCGCGCGTGCAGTTTGCGCCGATCAGCAAATTTGGCCTGCTGGAGATGAGCCGTCAACGCCTGCGACCGACGCTGTCCGAGGGCGCATCCATCCCCTGCCCGCGCTGTGGCGGCTCGGGCCATATCCGCGACACCGAATCATCGGCGCTGCAAATCCTGCGCGTGATCCAGGAGGAGTCGCTCAAAGACAACACCGCTGCCGTACTGGTGCAGGTGCCGGTGGATGTGGCCAGTTTTTTGCTCAACGAAAAACGTGTCGAAATCACCAAGATCGAATTGAAACAGCGCATCAGCGTGCTGCTGGTGCCCAACAAGTCGCTGGAGACGCCGAACTACAAGCTGGAGCGGCTCAAGCACGACGACCCGCGCCTGGACAACCTGGATGCCAGCTACAAGCTCGCCGACATTGCCGAGGACGTGGCCCTGGTGACACGGCGCAGCCAGGAGCGCACCAACCGGCAGGAGCCGATCATCAAGGGTGTGCTGCCGGACAGCCCCGCCCCGGTTGCTGCACTGCGGGGCGAGGCGACAGCGACGACTGCCCATGCCGTTCCGACCGTGACGCCAAGCAGCATCGCGCCACCACCTGCTGCCGCGCCCGTCACCCCGCCCCTGCCGGCGGAGACAGGCTTTTTGGCCTGGCTCAAGCGCCTGTTCGGATGGCAGGCCGTGCCAGCCACCCCACCAGCGCCGGTGCAGTCCCCGGCGCATGCGCCGGTACCAGCCCCCGCCGC
The DNA here is from genome assembly GCA_937949455.1 of uncultured Tepidimonas sp. GTDB lineage: Bacteria > Pseudomonadota > Gammaproteobacteria > Burkholderiales > Burkholderiaceae_C > Tepidimonas. Next base: position 5,560 of record CALEDU010000216.1, read on the forward strand.
GGTGCCGCCCGAGCGCAGCACGGGCAGCGACGAACGCCGGGGCCGGGGCAGCCGGGGAGGACGCGACCGCGGGGAAGCCTCGCGTCAGGGAGAAAGTCGAGAAGGTCGCGGGGAGCGCAGCGAACGTGCCGCGCGGGCACCGCGTCCCGAGCGCAGCGAGCGCGGCGCGCGCCCAGCCCAGCCTGATGCGGCCACTGCGGTTGACGCGGCCGCCGCTTTGGTGCCGATGAGCGACCCTATTCAGGATGCAGCGAGTGCGGTGCCTTCCGCCGACGAGGGCGCGGCGAGCGAGCTGCGCGAGCGCGGAGAACGCCGTCGCCGTGGGCGCCGCTCGCGCGGCGAGGCCGACGACAACGGGCCGGTGTCCACCACGGCGCAGGCCGCGCCCGTGGGCGATGCTTTGGCTGACGCCCCGGCCCGCGCCACGTCGATGGCGCAAGACGAGGGCGTGGGTGGCGCAACCGCAGCCGAATCCGCCGAACCCGCTCGAGCGCCGCGCGAACGACGCAGTCGTGACCGCTATGGACGCGACCGTGCCCGCCGTCAGGCCGACGCGGTCGCTGCCCCGGGCGAGGCTGAACTCCCCGAAGCTGCTGCCGACAGCGTTGCAGACGAAGCCCCACGTCGCTCATACTTTGCGGTGCCACCGGCCGCAGCAGAGCCGGCTGCCACGCCAGCCCCGCCCGTAGAGCCGCCGGTCACGGCCCCTGCGTCCGCATCGTTGTCGATGGTCAGCGAGGCGCAGACGACCAGCGAGGTGCCAACCGACAAGCCCGAAACGCCAGCGGCAACCCCCGCCGCGATGCCCCCGGCGGTGGAGCCTGAGGTACGACCGTCTGCCGCTGCGCAGCCGTACCGCTTGCCGGTCGAGGACCTGGCCGTCCTGGCCCGCCAGGCGGGCTTGGAATGGGTGCAGTCCGACGCGGACAAGGTGGCGGCGGTGCAGTCCGCCATCGCGGCCGAGTCGCCGCCTGTGCATGCGCCGCGCAAGCCGCATCCTGTCCCCGCGGTCAGTGACGAGCCGCTGGTACTGATCGAGACCCAACGGGATTTGCGCGGGATGAAGTTCCCTTTCGACGCCTGAGCGCGCGCTCACCTGTGGTTAGGGGGGGCTTGACCTGTGTCAAGTCATCCTCATGCCGACCCCGCTACTCTGCTCGCTATGGACACCGACACCTTCCCCGAAATTCCCGCTCTTGTCTGGGGCGAGGCGCTGGTCACAGGCGACGACCGCATGGACGAGACGCATCAGGAATTCGTCACCCAGCTCGCCCGGCTGCGCGCGCTGCCGCACGACCAACAGCTCGACCCCTACCGGGCGTTGCTTGCGCACACGGTCGAGCATTTCGAGCGCGAGGAGCGCTGGATGGTGGCCGTCGGCTTTGCTCAGGAGAACTGCCACGCCGCGCACCATCGGCAGATCCTGGACACCATGCGGGCCGTGGAGGCGCATTTTCTGCAGGGGGATCACGAGATCATCGACCGCATGGCAGCGGCGTTGGCCGAGTGGTTTCCCATGCATGCTCGAACCATGGACGCCGGTCTGGCGCTGCACATGCAGGCCGTGGGGTTCGACTCGCGCACCGAGTCCCTGGCCGATCCCAGCCGGGTGCGGCCTGCGACCATGACGGGCTGCGGTAGCGTGCAGTGCAGTTGACCCGCGCGCGTCGTTTCTTCAACGGCGCGCACTGGTTTTTCACATGACGTCTGGGGGCGACGGCGCTAGTATGCGCACCCACAAGGAGCCCCCCATGACCGTCATCACCTGCATCGAAGATCTGCGCCGGCTGGCGCAGCAGCGTGTGCCGCGCATGTTCTACGACTACGCCGACAGCGGCTCGTGGACCGAGAGTACCTACCGCGCCAACGAGGCCGACTTCCAGTCCATCAGACTGCGCCAGCGGGTCGCCGTCAACATGGAAGGGCGCAGCACCCGCACCACCATGGTTGGCCAATCCGTGGCCATGCCGGTGGCGCTGGCCCCCACGGGTCTGACCGGCATGCAGCATGCCGATGGTGAAATCCTGGCTGCCCGGGCGGCGCGCGCTTTTGGTGTGCCCTTTACGCTGTCGACCATGAGCATCTGCTCCATCGAGGATGTGGCGCGGCACGCGGGGGAAGGCTTTTGGTTTCAGCTCTATGTGATGCGCGACCGTGACTTCATCGAACGCCTGATCGACCGCGCCAAGGCCGCCCACTGCGGCGCATTGGTGCTGACGCTCGATTTGCAAATTTTGGGGCAGCGCCACAAGGATCTGAAGAACGGTCTGTCCGCCCCACCCAAACTGACCCTGCCCAATATCATCAACATGATGACCAAGCCGCGCTGGTGCTTGGGCATGTTGGGCACGTCCCGGCGGCAATTTGGCAACATCGTCGGACACGTCAAGGGTGTGGCCGATATGGGCAGCCTGTCGGCGTGGACGGCGCAGCAGTTCGACCCACGACTGAACTGGGGCGACGTCGAGTGGATCAAGAAGCGCTGGGGGGGCAAGCTCATCCTCAAGGGCATCATGGATGTGGAAGATGCCAAGCTGGCCGCGGACTCCGGTGCGGATGCGCTGATCGTCAGCAACCACGGTGGGCGCCAACTCGACGGGGCGGAGTCGAGCATCCGCGCGCTGCCGCGCATCGTCGAGGCGGTGGGGCACCGCATCGAGGTGCATCTGGATGGCGGCATCCGTAGCGGCCAGGACGTGCTCAAGGCCCGTGCGCTGGGAGCGCGCGGCACCTACATCGGTCGCGCCTTCCTGTATGGCTTGGGGGCCATGGGTGAGGCCGGTGTGGCCAAGGTGCTGGAAATTCTGCACAAGGAGCTCGACCTCACCATGGCCTTTACCGGCCACACCAGTATCGAGACGGTAGACCGCTCGATCCTGATCCCGGGCACCTACCCGGTGGCCTGAGGTTTTGGACGATCAACGGCCGCTGGTGCCGGCCGTGGCGGCGCCCGTTGGGGGGATCCAGCGCCACAGCAAGGCCCCCGCGGCCAGCGCGCAACCCGCCGAAAAGCCAAACGCCGCACCGGCGCCCACGTGCTCATACAGCAGCCCGAACACGAACGACGCCGGCAGCAGCATGGCGCCCGCCGTCATGTTGAACCAGCCAAATGCCGTGCCGCGCAGCTGCGCAGGGGCCAAGTCGGCGACCAGGGCTTTTTCCACCCCCTCGGTCGCGGCCAGAAAGACGCCGTAAAAGGCAAACCACCCAGCCAGCCACAGGCCCGCGGGGGCCGACAGGCCCAAGACCAGGTAGAACAGCGCGTAGGCGCCGTAGCCTAAGAGCAGCAGCCGGCGCCGGCCCACTCGGTCCGACAGGCTCGACAGCGGGACGGACAGCACCATGGCGATGAGCGAGACGCCCGCCCACAGCAGCGGTATGTGGGCTTGGGCAACGCCCAGTTCGCTGGCGCGCAGCAACAAGAACATGTTGGACGAGTTGCCCAGCGTGAACAGCGCCACGACCACGAGGTAGCGCCGAAAGACCGGCGGCAGGACCGCATGGTCGCTGAGTTCGATCGGCGCAGCATTTGGGGACGGGGCTGGCATGGCTGGCTCGCGCAGCGCCAGGGCCAGGACGATACAGGCCAGCGCGGGCACCCAGGTCCACAGGAACACCTCGCGCAGCGGCATGCCGCTGGCCAGCAAGGCGGCGGCCAGCAGCGGGCCGATCACCGCGCCCGCGTTGTCCATGGCCCGGTGCAACCCGAAGGCCAGCCCGCGCCGA
>CALEDU010000217.1 GCA_937949455.1 uncultured Tepidimonas sp.
TTGGACCAACCTGGTCGAAAATGTCCGTGACCTGCTGCGGGAAACCGACAAGGTCCTCCCCTCCGAAGCGGGGGGGGGTGGCGGGCCCGGCGGGGCCGGGGCGGGCGGAGGCTCATCCCCTGCGGCGGGCCCGGGGGGTGCCGCGCCGCCTGGCGCAGCCGTGCCGCTTGCGTCGCCTGGGGGCGGCGGTCCCGCCGCTGGCGCAGCCAATGTGGGTGCCGTGCGCTACCGCGAAGCGGCATCGGTCATCGCCAACCCCGAATCGGGCTTGCTGTCTGTGCGGGCTACGCACCGCCAGCACTTGAAGGTGCGCGAATTTTTGGATCGCGTGTTGCGCCAGTCGGCACTTCAGGTTTTCATTGAAGCCACTGTCATCGAGGTTGAACTGTTCGATCAATATCAGCAAGGCATCAACTGGAGCTTGTTGCGCGACAATAATGCATTGCTGCGCTTTCGGCCATCGGAGATCTTACCAGGTGGGACGCCGTCGTCTGGTGTGGTCCCAAGCGTGTTGACCTGGAGCCCGTCCCAATCGGGGGGCAGTTGGCGCATCGATGCCGTTGTGCGTTTGCTGGAATCTTTTGGCAACGCCCGGGTGCTGTCCAGTCCACGCATCTCGGCGGTCAACAACCAACCTTCTATTTTGAAGGTGACCGAAGACATCGTTTATTTCCGCCTGAACTTTCAGTATCAGCCGCCCCAGCAAGGTGCCCCCGCCCAGGTGAATGTCAGCTCCACGCCGAACACGGTCTCGGTCGGCTTGATCCTGAATGTCACTCCCCAAATCGCCGAGGGCGATGAAGTCACCATGGTGCTGCGCCCAACGTTGACCACCATCAAAGACTATGTCAATGACCCGGCCATTCCCATCCTTTTGGCCCAGGCCCGACAGGTGGTGGACGTGGGTGAGGTGAGCAGTCGGATTCCCCAGATACAGACGCGAGAGATGGAGTCTATCGTCAAGGTACGCTCGGGCGAGGTGGTGGTTCTGGGCGGACTCATGCGCGAAGAGAACCGAAATGCCACGGACCAGGTGCCGGGGGCCTCGCAATGGCCATGGATTGGCGAAGCCTTGCGCTATCGCCAGCGCCGCAGCAGCAAGAGCGAATTGGTCATCCTGTTGCGGCCCACGGTCGTGGCCTCGGGCTACGGCAGCGAGCACCTGAATAAGCTGCCGCGCAGCACACGCGAGCGCATACTGGGGCATTTGCCCGAAGGGCCTCTCAGCGGCGGCCTGCGCTGGCCTGGCCTTGGGGATTCGGCGGAGCCAGGGGGGCAGCGGCCATGAGCTTGCTGCTGGATGCGTTGAACAAAGGCCGCGCAGCGGATTCGGGTGCTGGGGCCACGGCCAGTGCTGCGCCTGGCCCGATGCCGTCGGACACGCCGCTGGAGTTGTCGCTGGCACCGGATGAGCCGCCCCCGCCACCTGCATCGCCAGTGCCACCTGGGCCAGACCCTGTCTCCCTCAGCGCGGCCAACGGGCCCAAGCCTGCGGTGACGGATGCGATGACCCACGAGCGCCAGGCCCGCCGTTGGTGGCAGCGGCATTTCGGCGAACAGTCCCCCCGCGCAGGAGGGCTGCGCTGGCCGTTGATGGGGGCAGCGGTGCTGCTTGCCGTCGTGGGGGCAGCGGCATTGTGGTGGGTTGGCCAACAGGCGGGCTGGTCCACCGTGCTAGAACATCTGTCGGGTCTGGGGCAGCAGCCCTCGTCCGTAGGGGCCGCAGAGCCGAATTCTGCATTGCCAGCCTCTTCGGAAGGCCCGGCCGACCCCACAGCGTCTGCGTCCGCATCCGCCCTCAACGAGGAGGCTGCCACCTCAGCCGCCATCGCGCCTGCGCCTCCGGTGCCCAGCACGCCTGCCGTGAACCGGGGGCAGGAGACAGCGCCCGTGCCTTCGGCATCCCAGCGCCAGGACAGAAGCACTGCAGCGCGCCCCGCCGTGGGGGGGGCTCGCCCGCCTTCCCGGACGTCGGCCCCCGCAGAGCCACAGATGCGTGTTGAACGCGATCCACTGGACATCCTGCGCGAGCAAGCCGAAGCGGCATTTTCGGCGGCCCGTTGGGACGACGCTCAGCGTGCCTACCAAGCGTGGCTGGAGCGGCAACCCGACGATCCTGCCGCCCTGGCTGGCCTGGCGCTGGTGCTGCACCGACAGCAGCGCTGGCCTGAGGCTTGGCAAGCCTACCAGCGTGCCGTGCAGCGTTGGCCCGACCATCCCGCTTTGCGAAGCGGTGCTCTAGCGGTCCTCACCCGGCTGGACCCTGCATCAGCGGAGTCACGCCTGCGCGACTGGATAGCCGACAACCCCGGTGATGCGCTGGCACAGGCCGCTCTGGGCACCCTGCTGGCCCGACAGCAGCGCTGGACATTGGCGGTCGAGCCTTTGCAGCAAGCGGTGCGTCTTGTCCCTGGGGATGCCGTCTACCACTACAACCTCGCTCTCGTGCTAGAGCGCCTTAATCGTCTCGATTTGGCGCTGCAGCACTACCGGCGTAGCCTAGCGCTGGGCGACCCCGGCTTGCCCCAGGCGAGTATCGAACGCCACATCAGTGCCTTGGAGCGCAAATTGGCCCGCACGCAATATCCAGCAGACGAGCGGGTTCCATAATACCGTCTTCATGAGTGCTGCAGTGACGAAAAACCCGCCGGTCGTGCCGCTTGGTGAGCGGTTGATACAGCTTGGTCTGATCACCGAAGACCAGTTGCAAGTTGCGCTGATCGAGCAGCGCAACCGCCAGGCGCGCCTTGGTGAAGTCTTGGTACAACTGGGTTTTGTGACTGAGCAGGCGCTGCAGGATTTGCTGGCTGAAACGCTCGGGAGCAAAGCGTTTGACTTCAGCGGGTTCGTTCCCGATGCGCGCGCGCTGCAGGTCGTTCCCAAATATCTGGCGCAAAGCCAGCAGGTTTTCCCGATCAGCTACGAGCCGGATGAAAAATCTCTGGTTCTTGCCAGTAATCGCCCCGGTAACCTGCTGGTGGTCGATCAATTGCGCGCCAGCATTGGGTCAGACCTCAACATCGAGTGGCGTCTGGCCAACGCGGCTGATGTCATTACGGCAATCGATCAGTACTATGGTTTTGATTTTTCGATCGAAGGCATTCTAAAGGAGATCGAAACCGGCGAAATCGACATGTCCACGCTGGCTCGTGGCCAGGCGGGCTATAGCCATCCGGTCGTGCGACTGGTCGATATGTTGCTGGCCGATGCGGTCAACCGGGGTGCCTCCGACCTGCACTTTGAGCCAGAAGGAAGCATTCTTCGCGTGCGCTACCGTATCGACGGTGTGATGCGCCAAATCCGGGCTGTGCACATCAAGTATTGGCCCGCCATGTTGGTGCGCTTCAAGCTGGTTTCGGGCATGAATATTGCCGAAAACCGCGCTCCTCAGGATGGCCGTTGCAATGTCACCGTATCCGGGCGCGTGGTTGACTTTCGTGTGGCCATCCATCCCACCATCCATGGCGAGAATCTGGTGCTGCGGGTTCTGGATGCCAAAAAGTCTATCGTTCCGTATGACCGGCTCGGCTTGTCGCCCCGGCAATACAACATTTTGAATCTCATGCTGGCGCGGCCCGAGGGCGTGATTTTGGTCACCGGTCCGACGGGATCGGGTAAAACCACCACGCTTTACTCGGTGCTCAACCATTTGAACCGGGAAGAGGTCAACATCATGACCATCGAGGATCCGGTGGAATATCCCATGATGCGGATTCGGCAAACCTCGGTCTCCGATGGCACGAAGATCGACTTTGGCAGCGGCATTCGCTCGCTCATGCGGCAGGACCCCGATATCATTTTGGTGGGTGAAATACGCGACCCCGAGACGGCTGAAATGGCCATCCGTGCCGCCATGACTGGGCACCAGGTGTTTTCCACCTTGCACACCAACTCTGCGCTGCGCAGCTTTACCCGGCTGCGCAATTTGGGGGTCTCCGCGGATTTGATGGCAGGCCATATCAGCGGCGTCATTGCGCAGCGTTTGGTGCGACGTGTTTGTCAGTCGTGTCGCGAGCCGGTGGAACTCCACGAAGGCATGCCAGAATGGACATTGCTCGGGGCTCAGCACCAGGGCCGTACCATCTACCGTGCGCGGCGCGGCGGCTGTCCGTCGTGCAACCACACCGGTTATCGGGGGCGTATGGCGATCATGGAATTGCTGCGCGTAGACAGTGGCATGGATGAGTTGCTGGCGCGCGGGGCAACGCTGGGCGAGTTGACCAGTTACGCCAGACAGCACGGGTTTGAGCCACTGGCGCTCGATGGTCTGCGGCGTGTGCTCGAAGGCCTGACCACGATCGAAGAAGTCGGGCGCGTTGCCGACCTCACCGCCTTGCTCGACGAGGCATCTCTACCGGCTCACTGAGGGGCAAGACTCACCATGCCGTTTTATCGCTATCGCGGAGTCGATGCCGCAGGACGCGTGGTCGAGGGGGAGCTCGAAGCGCTCAATCTCATGGAATTGCGCAACCAGTTGGCGCAAGGGCAGATTACGCTGCTGAGCAGCCGGGTGAAGCGTCAGCGCAGCACCATGCGCAGCCAAAAGCTGACGCCGCAAGAAAAACTGGACCTGATGTATCACATGCAGATGCTGCTGCAAGCAGGGGTATCGGTCGTCGATGCGCTCGAAGATCTGCGCACCAGCGACAGCGTCAATCTGCGTCGGGTGGGCGGTGTGCTGCTGTCGCGCATCAATGCTGGCGAGAGTTTGGCACAGGCCATGCGTGCAGACCCGGACAACTTCGATCCGGTGGCCGTCAGCTTGGTGCACGCGGGGGAGAACACCGGTGCTTTGCCCGAGGTGCTGGAGCGAATCGTCCATTCCATGCGCTGGCAGATCGAGTTGACCGCACAGTTGAAAAAAGCCCTGGCATATCCGTCTTTCGTAGCCCTCACGGTCAGCGGTGTGGTGGTGTTCCTCATGGTGTATCTGGTGCCGCAGTTGGTCTCATTTATCCAGTCGACTGGGCAGGAACTGCCCGTGCACACCCGGCTTTTGATCGCGGTGTCGGATGCTTTTGTGCATTACTGGTGGGCGATCCTGGGCACACCGCCCTTGTTGATCGGCCTGATCACATGGGCGGCGCGTCACAACCGCGTGCTGCGCCTGCGTTTGCAGGCTGCTTTGCTGAAAATGCCGCTGCTTGGTCCGCTGGTGCACAAAATCGTCGTGGCGCGTTTGTTGGACATTTTTGGCCTGATGTACCGCAGCGGCGTGCCCATCATTCAGGGTCTGGATCATTGTATCGAGGTCACGCAAAATCTTGTTATTCAGGAGGCGACGACGCGCGTCAGAGACCGCATCGTCACCGGCACAGGCATTACCGATGCCTTTGCATCCGAGCCTATCTTCCCGTCGATTGCCATCCGCATGTTGCGGGTGGGTGAGATGACCGGTGCCATTGATCAAGCGTTGGACAATGTGACCCGTTTTTTCAACCGGGAGGTGCGCGATACAGTGGACCGTATTCAATCGCTGTTGGAGCCGATCATCACGGTCATTCTGGGTCTGATCCTCGGCTGGATCATGCTGGCAGTGCTCGGCCCGATTTATGACACCCTTACCAAGATTGTTTGAGCCATGGTTGGGACACGAGGCCGACTGCGGCCAGCGCAGCCCGTGCTGCTGATCACGCCCAAAGGGCAAACCTGGCTTCCAGCGCCGCCGGCGCATCCACGCCAATCGGTGGCCGTGGTCGTCGATGTGCTCGAAGAAAGCTGGCGTACAGTGCAAACGCCGGTGCTGCCTTTGCGTGATCGACAGGCTTTTTTGCAAACCCAAATGGCCCTGGAGGTCGCCTCCACCCCTTTGTGGGCCATGCAGGTGTCGAGCCATGTCCCCTGGCCCCGTGCGGTGAGCGCAGCGGTGTGTGTGATAGCCAGTCCTTTGGTCCAGCAAAGCTTGCAAGCGCTGCTGGAACAGCAGCGGCCTGTCCTCGGTGTTTGGCCGCTGACCGCACCCTTGCTGCGCCTGATGCGGCGCCACCTGCCCAACGACGGCGGCTACCATGTGGGCGTGTATCCGGCGGAGCATGGCAGTCGGGTGGTGGTGGTGCAGGGGCAGCAGCCACTCTACACGCGCCTCATTCCGGCTGACGCGCAAGGCTCGCTAGCGGCCGAACTGGCCGCCACGGTTCGTTTTCTTCAGGACCAGGGCACGGTGCCGCGCGGACAGCTCCTGCCAGTCCATCTGTTGGGTCGTCAGGACGACGGGCCATTGCCGCCGGAACCAGCGGCTCAGCCGTGGCAGGTGCATCCGGAGGCTGCCACGCCGATAGAAGTTTTGCTGGCCTGTGTGGGGCCGAGGCTGCCTTGGCAGCTTGCCACGGCCGAGCAGCGTCGCTACCACCTGGCGCGGCTGGCGCGCCAGGGTGCGCACGCGGCCTTGGGCTTGGCCAGCTTGGGTTTGCTTGGCGGGCTGGGTGCGCAGTGGCAATCCCTGGCCCAGGTACAGCAGCAACATGCGGCGCTGGGCAGCGAAATCCGCGCCACGCAGACCGCCATGCAAGCGCTGCAAGGGGAGCTGGATGCCACTGGCGTTCAGGTGGCGCCGCTGCGCCAGGCGCTGCAGTTGCCCCATCTGCGGCCAGGCATCGGCGAAGGCGATTCCGATGGGCTGCGGGCGATCGCCAGCACACAGCGCTGGCTGGCCGACGTCCCGCTGGAAATCGAGGTCAAACAATGGCAATGGCAGCGTGGGTCGGCTTGTACCCGCGCTGCCCAACGCATCGCCCAAGGGGAGCAAGGGGTGCCAGCTGCGGCACCGCCGCCGACAGGCGCGGCTGAGCCAGACCGCTCACCGCCCGATTCGGTACAGTTCCAGATTGACCTGTCCCGTCTGGCGCGGCCTTCGGAGCGGGAGCGCTGGATCGAGCGGCTGGATCGCCGCCTCCAAGCCGACCCCGACTGGGCTGTGATCGAGTCACCAATCGTGGCTCGGGGCACGCGCGCGTTGCGTGCTGGCGCAACTCAGGAACGGCAGGACGAGGACAGCGGCTCCTGGTGTTTGGCCCGGCGCGCCGACCAGATGCCGCCAGGACCGGTGTCAAGCGCTGACGCCCCCCCTGCACCAGAAGGGGCGCGACCATGATGGCCTCGCCCACATTGCGAGCGGCGCTGTGGGACGCCTTGCGGCCCCTGGTCTGGGGCTGGGGGGCGGTGCTGTCGATACTGGCATTGCTGTTGGCGGCGCTTTACTGGTGGGTTGGGCAGCAAACCCAGCAGTTGCAGGGTCTGCTCAGCCAACGCGACGCTGCGGTCGCACAGCTTGAACAAATTCGCCGCGATCACGACTTGGCGTTGCAACACCGGCAAATCTACGCCGTGTGGCTGCGCGAGGGGCTGATCAGCGATGAGCCGCTGGCAACTTGGCGCGCGCTGCAGATGCAAAAAATCCTCGATTGGCTGGGCACCCAGGCCGAGTGGTTACAAAGCGGGATCCAATTGGAGCTGCAACCTGCGCAGCCCTGGACTGCGGCCCAAGAGCCTGGGCAGGAGCGCGCGCCGGCGGCGCAAGACGCGGCTGGCGAGGGGGCATCGGCCTTGCCGCCTCCCAGCGCCCAAATCCTGCGCATCTCCGGCCAGCGCATGCATGACATCGAGGCTTGGAGTGCAGTGCATGAAATCCAGCGCCTGCTGGGCAGCAGCGCTGCGCTGCAACGCTGCCTCTTCAAAACCGATCGCGGCCGCCGTGATGGCGCTGGAGGGGCATCATTGACCGACAGTGCTGTGCCTCAACTCGAATGGGAGTGTCAATGGACGCTGTTTCACATTCCGCGCACCCCCCTTGCGGCCGCGGCGGGTGGGCAGCCGTGAGGGGGTTGCTGGTCGTTGTTGCAGCCTTGGTGGCGGCCGTCGCCCGGGCTGCACCGGGCCCTTCCGGGCCCGAAGCGACAGCCCCCGCCGTGGCCAGCAGCCAGCGCTGGGTGCTTTCCCCGCAGCAGAGAGCCGCCATCGAACAGGCGCGCCGCGCTGGCGGCGACGCGGTCGAAGGCGATGAAGGCGGCCACGGCGGTCCTTGGCGGGTCCAGGGTCTGGCGCAGCCGCAACACTCAACCGGGAGCGCCTGGGTCAACGGCCAGTTGGTGCGTGCGGGCGACCCTGTCGGCGAGCAGGTACGGGTGCGGGCCGTGCGAGCCGATCGGGTGGTCATCGAGCGCGATGGCCGCCTCATCGCCCTGCGGCCTGGCCAGACCTTGCTGCCCGACGGCCAGGTGAGTGATTTGCTGGCCCCGCTGCCCGGCACATCAGCGCCTGCGGCGCTGATGTCAAAAGACTTGACAGGGGCCTCGCGTGGACAGCGCTCCCCCTAGAATCCGGCAGAAGACGAGACAGGATTGATCCGCAATCGGAGTAACCAGCATGGTGACTGGCACGCTAGGCATTCGGGGGGGGTGGCTGCCGCACGCCAGCAGGCGGCGGTGGGCGGGATTGACACTGGTGGAAATGGCGCTGGTGTTGGCCATCATCGGTTTGATGGCAGCCTTGTTCTTGCCGATCAGCAGCGGCATGCGCGAGGCCCAGCAGACCAAAGAAACGCGGGCCAAACTGGGTGCCATCGAGGCCGCCCTAGCCCGCTATGTCATGTTGAACGAGCGCCTGCCGTGTCCGGCCAACGGCGCACTTCCAGACACCGATCCACAAGCCGGCCTGGAACTGCAAGGCGCCACGAACTCTGGCTGTCAGACGATCGTGTTGACCCATTCGGTGGTTCCGTGGCGCACCCTGGGCTTGACGGCAGAGGATGCGGAGGATGCCTGGGGCGTGCGCATCAGCTACCGGCCCTGGATGACCAATGCCAGCCCCAACCGCTCCCTGACGCTCGGCAGCAATTTTGGCTTTGGCTCCTGCTTGCCCTTGTCGCTGCCGTTCCAAACCCGCAGTGCCAGCGGCGCAGGCAATACCTGGGCCAATTGTCTTGCCAACCAGGGGCATCGTGTTTTGCCCCCACCCCCTGGTACCAGCCCGCTTGCCAACCCCAGTCAGGGCACCGGTGCCGCCTATGTGCTCATCAGCCACGGTCCCAACCGTTATGGCGGCTACACCAGCAATGGTACGCTGATCACGGGCGGACCGTCGTCCGTGGAGCGGCAGAATGACAATAACCTGTTGATCAAAGACAACACCCCAGGTCAAGGCTACTATCAAGGCATGCCTATTCCGGACTTTGATGATGTGGTTGTCTGGCGTACCATCATGCAGGTGGCGGTAGAGGCAAAAAAAGTTCAATAATTGGTTTGGGCGTTCTTGGCCGTCGCCCGCTGGGAGTGTTTTGACCCATGACCCCCCGCGCTATCGTTGTGGTGCCAGCTGACCGCCGCACCCGGCAGCCAGGCCGACTCGCCCCGGTGCCACAGCCCGCTGGCCAACCTGGGGCTGGTGCCGCGCCCGCGCGCACACGAGGCATGGTCGCCGCCAGCATGGTGTTGTCTCTCATGCTGGCGGCTGCCGTGGCCTTGGCAGCGCAATTGCTAAAGCGCGCCACCGAGGCCCAGGAGCGCGAGTCGCTGACCATGCAACACATGGAGCGCATCCGCGCTGCGCTGTGTTCCTACCACTTGCTCCACAACGGCTTTCCGAACAGCGGCACCCTCGACCTGCCGGGTCGCATCACCCCCCCCTCCACCCCTGGCGTGGAACCCTCCAATCTGCCACCGGGCAGCCTCCCCCCGTTGGGCTGGACCAACCCCGACGGCAGCCCCAGCCTGTCCCTGCAGCACTTGGGGCTTGGCCCCGATGATGTCACCGACGGTTGGGGGCGCTTGATAGCGGTGCGGCTGTCGAACTCGTGCGCAACGAATGCCGACCCCCTTCAAATCGACCTTGACGGTGATGGCATAGACGACACCGGCAGCACCAAAGCCTGCGTGGTGCTGATCAGCCACGGTCGCACCGGCCGGGGGGCGGCCTTGCCGCAGGCCAGCGCGCCCAATGTGCTGGCCTGGCTGGTGCCGCCTGCAGCCGGCAGCAGCCCTGCCGATGGCGAAGGGGCAGAATGGCGCAACACCCGCCGCAATCTGCCCGCTTCATCCCCCTACCAGGCCGTCGCCCCCCGCTGCACGACCGACCGCAGCAACCCCGACAGCCCGTGTCATTTCGACGATCGGGTGGTGTGGTTTGACAAGGTCAAATCCAGCGACACGGGCAGCAGGCCGCTTTGCCGCCACTGAAGGCCTTGCAACACCCATCCAGCGCCACCGGAACATCCCCAGAAGCATCGGCCCCTTGACATGACAGATCGCCCTGCACCAGACCCTCATATGCAACGGCTGCTGCGTGCGCGCCGCATCCGGCGCTGGCGGTTGCTGGGCGGGGTGGGCCTGGTGCTGGCGGGCTATGCCGCGCTGGCGGTTTCCCCCGACACGCCCAGCCACTGGCTGGTGCCCCGGGTAGCGTTGGGATTTGGCCTGTTGTTTGGGGGAGCCGCTTTGGTGTTGCCGGTGTTGCTGACGACCTTGACCACGCGCGATGACTGAGCCGGCAGGTGAACAAATTTTGGTTGTGGAAGACGATCCGCTGCTCGGCCCCCAGCTTGCCCAGCGCGCACACCGCCATACCCAGTGGCAGGCGCATTGGTGTGCCGAGCCTGGGCAGGCGTTGGCCCTGGCCCGGCGGCCGCAGGTCAAGCTGGCGCTGCTGGACTTGGGGCTACCGCCCCAGCCCGATCGACCGGACGAGGGGCTGCGGCTGCTGAGCCAGTTGCGCCAGTGGCGGCCTGACGTGCCCGTGCTGGTCATGACTGGGCAGGACGAAGCGCACTGCGCCTTGCAAGCCATCGAGGCCGGGGCATTCGACTTCCTGCCCAAGCCGATCGAGCCATCGGCTTTTGATGCCGCGCTGCAGCGCGCCTGCCGGTATGCGCGCGCCTGGCAGCGCCTGGCCCAACAGGGGGCGGCCCCGGTGCAGGTGGATTCGCAACAGGTGCGCGCTGGCCTGCGCGAGACCACAGACGCCGCACAGGAGCGGCTGCTGCGCCAGGTGTTGCACGCCTGCGGGGACAATGTCAGCCAAGCGGCGCGACTGCTGCGCCTGGAACGCACCCAGCTCTACTACTACCTGGACAAATACGGGCTGCGCCCGCCGCGCGATGTTTGAGGCGTTGGCGCTGCTGTCGATACTGGTGGGCCTGGTCCTGGGGGCCACGGCTTGGTACTGGGCCCGCTATGCGCAGCGCTTGCGTTGGGTGCACACCCAGTTGCAGCACATTGCGCCCGGCCAACCCTTGGCCAGTCAATGGACGGCGGACCTGTGGCACGTGCTGCGTGCGGTGGGGATACAGTGGCTGCATTGGCGCGGCGAATGGTGCGGACGCCCCCTCGAAGGCACTTGGGGTGAAAGGCCTGGTGCCCACGAACGCTGGCGTGCAGACATTGCGGCGGGGGTGGATGTGGCCTTGACCCTGCATGCCGGCTGGCGGGCGCGCGGTGGCGAGCAAGACTGGCTGGCGCGTGCTGCCTGCGAGCTGCTGCAGCTGCATGTGCAAGCCGCGGCCAGCGCCGATGTCGCGCGGCTGGACGGCGCGTTGCGCCAGCGCAGCCATCATGCCCTGCAATGGATGCACGATGTGCGCAACCTGCTGCAGTGGCTGCGCTGGCAATGCGACGACTGGTCGGCACAGGCTGCCGACCCCGGCGGCTGCACCCGGCTCTGCCACGATCTGGCCGACATTGCCCCCATGTTGCGCCAACGCTGCGAGCGCCTGATGCGCGCGGGTGACGCCCAAAGCCATGGGCCTGCGCCGCACCCGCGCGCACAGACAAGCGCCGACGGCACCGCTGCCCTGCTGGATTTGGCCGAACTGGTGCAGCGGGCAGCGCGTTTTCACGGGGTCGCGGTGCAGGTGGAGGGCAGGGTTTTCAGCACACAGGGAGCCGAGGTTTGGCTGGGCATTTTGGATGAGCTGCTGCACAACACCCGCCGTCACACCCCCACCCAAACGGTGCGGGTGCGGCTGGAGCACAACCTTGGGGCCGCGACCCTGACGCTGGAGCTGCCGCTGGCTGCCTGGGGCTGCGACCCCACCCTGTTGTTTGTGCCTTTTGCGCGTGGCCCAGACAGCGCAGGCTGGGGCTTGGGCCTGTACCTGGCACGGCGCCTGGCACGCAGCCACGGCGGTGATCTGACGGCCCAAGACAGCCCGCCCGCCCTGCGGCTGTATCTGCCCGGCGTGTCAAAAAATTGGACTCCCGACAGCGAATCTGCCGCCCTATAGTGACACACCAGTGATGGGCAGATCGTCCCGTGCCGATGTCCATCACGCAGCAATCATGCTGGTCCGCATCCCTCACCATCGAAAGGAAATTGCACCATGTCTATCCGACGCAAACATCAGTCAGGCTTCACGCTGGTGGAAATCGCCATCGTGCTGGTCATCATCGGCCTGCTCTTGGGTGGAGTGCT
>CALEDU010000218.1 GCA_937949455.1 uncultured Tepidimonas sp.
AAGGCGGCGCCAGCCAGTAGCAGGGCGTCGGCCAAGGGCATCTCAGGGCATGGCCGGCACTACCGGTGCCACCGGCTCGGGCGCCAACAGCGTGCCCTCGCGCAGACCCTTGATCGTGGCCAACGCCAGGGCCACGATGACCACCGATGCCAGCGCCAGCAGCACCAGTGCAGCCCACTGCAGCGCAGGCAGCGCCAACGCTGCAGCCAACTTGAACGTCAGACTGGTGAACGCTGCCAGCGGGAACGACACGGCCCAAAACGGCAGACCGAACGGTTGAGCAAAAAAGCGCTGCGCTTGTGTGCCGACCCACAGCAAGATGAACAGGCCCACGCCCCAGATGGCTGCGGCGATGCCTGGCGGCCAGCCGAAGCGCAGCGCACCCAGCCCAACCACCGCCGCGGGTGCCAGCGAGATGAACCAAGTCGGATGCAGCCGCGGCGGGATCGGCCCATGCGTCAGACGCCGGGCCACCAACAATGCGAAGACCACTGGCCAGAAAAACACGCCGATGCCAAAGTGCACCGCCGACCACATCGCATGCTCGAAGCCGACGCCCGCCAGTGGTGCCACGACGTTGCCCACCACCGGAATGTAGAGCACCGGTGTGACGCTGTTCCACAGCGACTGCGCATCGGGCGCATGCGCTGCGGTGGGGGCCAACCAACGCCCCAGCGCCCAGACGGTGACGCCGAGCTGGCCGATCGAGCCGACCCACCAGAGCGCATGCGCCAGCGGCAGCGCCAGCCCAAGCGCCTGCAGCCAGGTCGCCAGCAGCAGCAGCCCCACGGGGGCAGCGGCCAGGAAGGCATGTCGAACCGGGTGGCGCAGATCTTCGGCCACGGCCTCGGGGTGGCGCCGCCAGCGCAGCAGCGAGCCGGCCAACACCACCCCAAACACCGCTGCGGCCAGCATGCCGATGACCAAGCTCGCGCCCTCGGCCCAGAGACCCAACACCGAAGCCGCGCTGTGCCAGGCCAGCGCCAGGCCGCTCAAGCCCATCACCAGGGTGAACCAACCCGGATGCAAAAACTTCAGCGGGCTGAGATGGTGGGAGGTGCTCATCGCCGTTCCCAGTCGCGCTTCAGCACGCTTTGCAGGGCAGAGCGGCCTCGGGCACGCCCAGCTTTTTCAGGATGATGGCCATGGGGCAGAAGTTGGTAAAGCCAAACTGCAGCAGGTTCAGCCCGACGAAGGCGGTGAAGGCCAGGAACCATTCGCTGACGAACAGCGGGCTGGCTGGCGCACCCAGCGCCACCGACAGAAATACAAACAGGCCCGCAATCACACGGATCCAGCGCTCGACAGTCATGATGCTCTCCTTAGCAGTCAGGTTGGGACAGGGTTGCGAAAAAACAGGATTCAGGCAGGACGCGGCGTGCCTTGTGCCTCATGACGGCGCCGATACACCGCATAGTACAGCACAGGGATCACCACCAGCGTCAGCAAGGTGGAGACGGCAATCCCAAAGATCAAGGACACCGCCAGGCCGTTGAAGATCGGGTCGTCGAGGATAAAGAACGCCCCCAACATGGCCGCCAGGGCAGTCAGCGCGATCGGCTGCGCACGCACGGCGGCAGACTGGATCACGGCCTGTTTAAACGGCATGCCGCGCGCACTCTCCAGCTCGATGAAGTCGACCAGCAAAATCGAGTTGCGCACGATGATGCCGGCCAGCGCGATCATGCCGATCATGCTGGTGGCGGTGAACTGTGCGCCCAGCAGCGCGTGGCCCGGCATGATGCCGATCATCGTCAGCGGGATCGGTGCCATGATGATCAGCGGCGTGAGGTAGCTGCGGAACTGCGCCACCACCAGCAGATAGATCAGCACCAGCCCGACCGCGTAGGCTGCGCCCATGTCGCGGAAGGTCTCGTAGGTGACTTGCCACTCGCCATCCCACTTGATCGCGTACTCGCGCCACGGATCGGCCGGTTGGCGGATCCAGTACTCGCCAAGCGGTCCGGCATCGGGCAGCGCGGCCTCGGCCAGCCGGCTGCGGATCGCGAACATGCCGTACAACGGCGAGTCGGTCTTGCCGGCCATGTCGCCGAGGACGTAGACCACAGGCAACAGGTCCTTGGTGAAGCGCGGCGGATCAATGACGCCGCGCTCGACGCGCACCAGCTCCGACAGCGGCACCATGCGCCCGTCGCCGGCCTTGAGCGGCAGCGCCAGCAGCGCCTCCAGCCCAACCTGGCGCTCGCGCGGCAGTTGCAGCCGCACTGGCACCGCGAACTTGGCGTGGCCGTCGTGCAGATACGCCGCGTCGCTGCCAGACAGTGCCGTGTAGACCGTCTGTGCGATCACCTGCGCCGGGATGCCCAGGCTTTCGGCGCGCGCGCGCTCGATGCGCAGGAACACGCGCGGGGCTTCCTCTTTCAGCGTGGTGTCGATGCCGACGATGTCAGGGGTGTCGGCAAAGGCCTTGGCCACGCGGCGGGCGAGTTCGGCGCGGCCAGCCTCGTCGGGACCATAGACCTCGGCGACGATCGGCGACAGCACCGGCGGCCCCGGTGGCACTTCCACCACCTTGATGCGCCCGCCGTGGGCTTGCGCGATGGTTTCCAGCCCCGGGCGCAGGCGTTGCGCGATCGCATGGCTCTTTTCGTCGCGGTGCTTCGCATCGACCAGATTGACCTGCAGATCGCCCTGCTCGGCGTCCGCACGCAGATAGTACTGCCGCACCAACCCGTTGAAGGTGATCGGGCTGGCGGTGCCGGCGTAGCCCTGCACATGGGTGACCTCCGGCTGCTGCGCCAGAAACGCCGTCATATCCTGCAGTGTCGCCGCGGTGTCCTCCAGCGCCGTGCCGGCCGGCATTTCCAGCACCACCTGGAATTCGCTCTTGTTGTCGAACGGCAGCATCTTCAGAATGACCGCCTGCACGGCCGCCAATCCGACCGATAAGAACAGGCCAGCCAGCACGCCCAGCGCGAGCAACCAGCGGTGGCGCGCGCTTTCCAGGAACGGCGTCAGCACGCGCGTGAAGAAGGTCTGCAGTCCGCGCGTCAGCGTGGACGGCCCGTGCGCCGTGTGGCCGGCACCGTGCTGGCCCATCAGCTGGTGCGCCAGCCACGGCGTCACGGTGAAAGCGATGGCCAGCGAGATCGCCATGCCCATGCTGGCGTTGATCGGGATGGGGCTCATGTACGGGCCCATCAGGCCAGTGACGAAGGCCATGGGCAGCAGCGCCGCGATCACAGTCAGCGTCGCCAGGATGGTCGGCCCGCCGACCTCATCGACGGCGCGCGGGATGATCGCTAGCAGCGACGCCTCGGGCGTGAGTTGGCGGTGGCGGTGGATGTTTTCCACCACGACGATGGCGTCGTCGACCAAGATGCCGATCGAGAAGATCAGTGCGAACAGCGACACGCGGTTGAGCGTGAAGCCCCACGCCCACGAGGCGAACAGCGTCGCCGTCAGCGTCAGGATCACGGCCACGCCGACGATGACCGCCTCGCGCCGGCCCAGCGCCAGCCCGACCAGCACGATCACGCTGCCGGTGGCAAAAATCAGTTTGCTGATCAGCTGGTTCGCCTTGTCCGCCGCGGTGGCACCATAGTCGCGGCTGATCGTCACCTCCACGCCATCCGGGATCAGCGTGTTGCGCAGGCGCTCGAGCTGCTGCGTGGCCGCGCGCGCCACGTCGACGGCGTTCTCGCCCGGCTTCTTGGTCACGATGACCGTAACGGCCGGGTAGGCTTGGCCGGGTTGCGCGCCCTCGGGGAGCGTCGCCGCCGGCCCTGGCGTGTGCCAGACGTAGCGGCGCGGCAGCTGCGCGCCTTCCTCGATACGCGCGACCTCGCGCAGGTAGACCGGGCGGCCCTGGTGTACGCCGACGACGATATCGCCGACGTCCTGCACGCTCTTGAGGAACTCGCCGGTTTCCACCGTCAGCAAGCCAGGCTCGCCGGGCTGCTGGCGCGGCTGCGCCACACTGCCAGAGGGCATCGCTTGGTTGGCGGCGGCGATCGCCTGATGGATGGCTTGCAGCGGCACGGCACGCGCGCGCAGCCGCTCGGGCTCGATCCAGACGTGGATCGCGCGCCCCGGGCCACCGAGGGTTTGCACCTCGCGCGTGCCGGGCACGCGCTTGAGCTCGGTCTCGATCGCGTGCGCGACGCGCTCGATCTCCCACGCGCTCTTGCCCGCAGGGCTCCACAGCGTGGCGGCCAGCACCGGCACGTCGTCGATGCCCTTGGGCTTGACGATCGGCGGCAGCACGCCCAGGCCCTGCGGCAGCCAGTCCTGGTTGGCGTTGAGCACGTCGTACAGACGTACCAGCGCCTCGGTGCGCGGCACGCCGACCTTGAACTGCACCGTCAGCACCGCCACGCCAGGGCGTGAGACGGTGTAAGTGTGCTCGATGCCGTGGATTTGCGACAGCACATGCTCGGCGGGCTGTGCCACCATCTTTTCCACGTCGGCGGCGGAGGCGCCGGGGAACGGGATCAGCACATTGGCCATCGTGACGTTGATCTGCGGCTCCTCCTCGCGCGGCGTGACCAGCACCGCAAAGAGGCCCAGCAGCAGCGCCACCAACGCCAACAGCGGCGTGATGGCGTTGGCCTGAAAAGTGCGCGCGATCACGCCCGAGATGCCCAGCCGTTCGGCCTGGGCAGTGGTGGTGGGGGAGGATGGGGATTCGGCATTCATTGGCCGCTCTCCTATCACTGCGCCGCCTGCGCGCCGCGCAGCCCGGCGCGCACCGGGTCGAGCGCCACGCGCTCGCCCGGCTGCAGGCCCGACAAGATTTCGACACCAGCTTCGCCGTGGTCGGTGCCGACACGCACCGCGCGCAGCACAAAGCCCGAAGGGGTGCCAGCAGGCGCCGCCACATAGACGGCGGTCAGCTCGCCGCGGCGCAGCAGGGCGCTGGCGGGTACCACCAGCCGCTCGTCGCTGCCGGCGGCAAAGCGCACCTTGACTGCCTGCCCAGGCAGCACGCCCTGCGCATCGGCGGCCGCCAGCGACAGGCGCCACTCCACCGTCTGCGTCACCGGGTCGGCCGCCGGCAGCCGGCTGCGCCCGCTCGGCTGCACCCAGCGCCCGTCGGGCAGGCGCACTTCGACGCGCTGCGCGCGCTCGGCCAGCACCGACTGCGAGGCCGGCACGTGCACGGTGGCGCGCAGCGGCTGTGGCGCATACACCGTCAGTATCGGGCGGCCCGGGGCCGCCAGGTCGCCGGCCTCGGCGTGCGTGGCCAGCACGAAGCCGTCGAACGGCGCGGTCAGCCGCGTGAAGCCCTGCGCCAGCGCGGCCTGTGACTGGGTGGCCTTGGCCTGCTGTAGCGCGGCGCGCGCGGCGGCAGCCTGCGCCTCGGCGGCATCGAGCGCTGCCTGCGATACGAAACCCTGCGCGCGCAACTCGCGCGTGCGCTGGGCATGGGCCTCGGCGTTGCGCAGCTCGGCTTCGACCTGCGCCACCGCGCCGCCAGCGCGCTGCACACCGGCGCTGGTTTCGCGGTCGTCGATCACCGCCAGCACCTGCCCGGCCCGCACGTGGTCGCCGGCCTTGATGTGCAACTGCACAATGCGGCCACTGGCCTGGGCGGCCAGTGTGGCCTGCTGTTGCGCCTCGATGGTGGCGTCCAGCAGCAGCGCTTGACCAACCGGGCGGCGGGCGGCTTCGGCCACCGGCACGCGCGGCCCGGCGGCCTCGGGCTGGGCCCAGGTCAGCGGGGGCAGTGCGCCGCCAAGCAGCGCGGTGGCAACGGCCGCGCCGAGCCAGCGCCGGCGGGCCAGCGGGGGGTAGGGCGTCGTGCGTCGATCCATGGCTTGATCCTCCATGAGACACGAGTATAGCAATATACCCCCCGGAGTACAAGGGTTAGGGTGTGTCGGCTATGTCCACGGCAAAGGGCACGCGCGCGGCCACCGCGCACAGCAACTCGTAGGCGATGGTGCCAGCGGCTTGCGCGACTTCGTCTACCGGCAGCACCGCGCCGCTGGCGCTGCGACCCCACAGCACCACCTCGTCGCCGGGGCGGCACGGGCCGCCCGCGGCTTCCACCGGGGTGAGGTCCACCGCCAGCATGTCCATGCTGACGCGGCCGACCAGCCGCGTGCGCACGCCGCGCACCAGCACCGGCGCGCCAGGGGTTGCCGACAGGCTGGCGTGGCGCGGGTAGCCGTCGGCGTAGCCACAAGCCACGATGCCGACGCGCAGATCGCGTGGCGCGGTGTAGATCGAGCCGTAGCCGACCGTCTCGCCGGCGGCCACCGGCTGGATGGCGATCAGCCGACTGGCCAGCGTCATGGTCGGCTGCAGGTTCCACTCGGCAGCGGTGTGCGCCGGAT
>CALEDU010000219.1 GCA_937949455.1 uncultured Tepidimonas sp.
ACCTTTGACCCCATCACCCTGGGGCACGAAGACGTGATTCGCCGCGCGGCGGGTTTGTTCGACCGGCTGATCGTAGCGGTGGCGGTCGCGCATCACAAAAAAACCTTGTTCCCGCTGGCGCAGCGGCTGGCGATGGTGGCCGATGCCCTGTCCGACTGTCCCGGCGTGCAGGTGCTGCCGTTCGAGGGGCTGATTATGGATTTTTGCCGGGAACACGGGGCGGTGGCGGTGGTGCGCGGCATCCGCAACGCCACCGATTTCGATTACGAGGCACAGATGGCCGCCATGAACGCCAAGCTCTTGCCCACGGTGCAGACGGTGTTTTTGCTGCCGCAGCCGCCCGTGCAGTGCATCTCCAGTACCCTTGTGCGCGAAATCGCCCAATTGGGTGGGGATGTGGCGCAGATGGTCAATCCCGCAGTGGCACGGCACCTGGCTGCAGTGTTCCCGGGTGGCCAACGCTGACCCCGCCCACACCGACAGTCTGCCCTGGGGACCCGACCATGGCCTTGATGATCACCGACGAGTGCATCAACTGCGACGTCTGCGAGCCCGAATGCCCCAACCAAGCCATCTCGATGGGGGAGGAGCACTACGTCATCGATTCGGGGCGCTGCACGGAGTGCGTGGGTCACTTTGACGAGCCCCAATGCGTGCAGGTCTGCCCGGTCAGCTGCATCCCGGTCAATCCGGATCACACCGAGGACCGCGAGACGCTGTGGCAAAAATACCGGCGGCGGCAGGCCGCCAAGGCGGCACCGAGTGCCCACCCGGTGTCTGCGGCCTAAACCCTCTCAGGGCGCGGTGGCTTGGGCCGCGGCGGTTGGCTGGTGTGAATGGCGGCGGTCGCCTTGGCGGTCTCGCCGGCCAGCAGCAGCGGCAGCGCCCGCGCGGCACGTTCCACCGCCTGATCGATGGCCTGGCGCTGGTCGGCTGGCGGTTTGCGCAGCACCCAGTGGGCGACCTCGGTCTTGACGCCCGGGTGCCCGATGCCCAGGCGCAATCGCCAGTAATCGGCGCTGCCCAGCTGCGCGTGGATGTCGCGCAGGCCATTGTGGCCGGCGTGGCCGCCCCCGTGTTTGAGCCGGGCGTCGCCCGGTGGCAGGTCCAGTTCGTCGTGCGCGACCAGGATCTCGCCCGGGGCGATCTTGAAAAACCGTGCCAGCGCGGCGACGGACTGGCCCGAGCGATTCATAAAGGTAGTGGGCTTGAGCAGCCACAGCGGGCGGCCGTCGATGGTGGTGCGGCCGGCCAGGCCGAAATAGGCACGCTCCGGCTGCAGGCTGACCCGCAGGTCCTGCGCGATACGGTCGATCCACCACCAGCCGGCGTTGTGGCGCGTGTCCTCGTACTCGGGTCCGGGGTTGCCCAGACCCACCAGCAGCTTGAACATGGGTACAGGCCCTTGTGTGCGGGGTGGCGATCATGGCACCAAAACCGAAGGCCCGCGTGGTGCGGGCCTCGGTGGGGCGGCTACCCTGGGCAGCCGATGGGGGCGAGTGAGGCCGCAATGCAGCCCCAGGGCCTCACTTTTTGCCCTTCTTGCCCTTTTTGTTGTCCTCGGCCGCAGCAACTGGTGCCGTCACGACTTCTTCCACCGGCTCGACGACGGTGGCGATGGTCGGGTTGGGCTTGCCATGGGTGACGATCTTGACGCCCGCTGCCAGCTTCAGGTCGTTGGCGTGCAGGCTCTGGCCCTTGTGCAGCTGGCCCAGGTCCACTTCGATGAAGTCGGGCAACTGGGTGGCCAGGCACTCGATTTCCAGTTCGGTAACCACATGGTTGATCAGGCATTTGTCGGCCTTGACCGCCGGGCTGTTGTCGGCGTTGACGAAGTGCAGCGGCACTTTCTTGCGCAGCCGGGTGGCTTCATCGACGCGCTGGAAGTCCACATGCAGCACCTGCGGCTTGTACGGGTGGTATTGCACGTCGCGCAACACAACCTTGGTGACTTGTCCGCCGAGTTCCATCTCCAGGACAGAGGAGTGAAAGGCCTCTTTCTGGATGGCCTGCCAAAGGGCGTTGTGGTCCAGCTCGATATTTTGCGGTGCGGCATTGCCGCCGTAGACGATACCGGGCGTTTTTCCGGTGTTGCGCAGGCGGCGGCTCGCACCCGTGCCCTGCGTCTGGCGCTCGAAAGCGGTGAATTTCATGCTCTACTCCATTGTGGGGGCGGCCGCGACCAGCGCGCCCCATTTTCACGACCATGCCACCCAGATGGGTGGCGCGAAAACCGATGCCCTCGTTACCCGCGGGGCGAGAGCGTCGGCATGCCTTGCGGGCTGGCGCAGGCGAACCCTGCTCAGCCCTGGTTTTCCGACTCGGCGAACAGGCTCATCACCGACTCGCCATTGGCGATGCGGGCGATAGTCTCCGCAATCAGCGGGGCCACGGTGAGCTGGCGGATTTTGCCGCAGCTGCGGGCCGCATCGCTCAGCGGAATGGTGTTGGTGACCACCAGCTCGTCCAATGCCTCGCCTTTGGCGACGCGTTCTACAGCAGGGCCGGACAGAATGGGGTGGGTCACGTAAGCAAAGACCTTTTCAGCGCCGCGCGCCTTGAGCACTTCGGCCGCCTTGATCAGGGTGCCGGCGGTGTCCACCATGTCGTCCATGATCACACAGTGGCGGCCTTCGATGTCGCCGATGACATGCATGACTTCGGAGACATTGGGTTTGGGTCGACGCTTGTCGATGATGGCCATGTCGCAGTCGAGCTGCTTGGCCAGCGCCCGCGCGCGCACCACGCCTCCGACGTCTGGCGAGACGACGAGCAGATTGGGGTAGTTC
>CALEDU010000220.1 GCA_937949455.1 uncultured Tepidimonas sp.
CCCGATTATCGGGCGGAACCGGCCAGCGCCAAGGGGCCCGCCCGGTGACCGCGGTCGGGGAACGGCGCATCCAGCCAGTCCGCCGCGGGGGGCAGCAGGTCATCCGCCGGCACATGGATCACATCCCGTACGCGCGGCCCCAGGGCGGCCTGCAGCGCGGGCCACAAGGCTTCGGCACCCGGTGCCAAAGCAAGACGGCAGCTATGCACCGCCAGCGCATCCAGCCAGTCGCGCAGGATTTCGGCATGGCGCGCGGGGCTGTGCCAAGCAGGTTTTTTGGGCTTGTCGCTCTGGCCAAAGCCGATCAGATCTGGGATCAAGCAGCGCTGCCGCCGCGCCAGCCGAGGCGGCAGCCAGGGCCCCCATTGCGGCCACCACGCCAGCGGCCCGTGCAGGCAGAGCCATGGCACCGCGCCATCGCGCGGCCCCACCTCGACCCAGTGCAAACGTAACCCGCCCAGATTGGGCAGATCCTGACATGCGTAGGAGTCCTGGGGCGTCACCCTCCAGGCAGCTGCCCGCTGCCACACCCCGACAAAGGCCGCCTCGGGCGTGCGCAGGGCATCGTCGCGCAGGGGCACGGCCTGCGCGCGCTGCTGCGCTCGGCGCCGGCGGAAAAAATCCTGCATCAGCGCTGCCGCCTGGTCGGCCAGGATCCCGCCCTGCACCTGCGTGTGGGCATTGAGCGCCGGGAGCGCGAACAGATCGAGCACGGATCCCGCCGCGCCGCTGCGCGGCTCTTTTGCGCCGTACACCACCCGCTCGAGCCGCGCATGCAGCGCCGCTTGAGCGCGCATAGCGCACGGCTCCAGTGTCACATACAGGGTGCAGCCCTCCAGCCGATAGTTGCCCAGTGCCTGAGCGGCCTGCCGCAACGCGACGATCTCGGCGTGCGCCGTGGGGTCCCGGACGGCCACGGGTTGATTATGGCCACGGCCCACGATGCAGCCTTGGCGCACCACCACCGCCCCCACCGGCACCTCGCCAACATCAGCGGCTAGCCGCGCCTGAGCGAGTGCTTCGGCCATCCAGTGCTCGTCCTGAATGGTAGCAGGCGGCTCCATTCCGATCGGGGCGCGGCTCATTCCCACTCGATCGTCGCTGGCGGCTTGGAGCTGACGTCGTAGGTGACGCGGTTGATGCCGCGGACCTCGTTGATGATGCGGCTGGAGACGCGCTTGAGCAGGCTGTAGGGCAGCTCGGCCCAGTCGGCGGTCATGAAGTCACTGGTCTGCACCGCGCGCAGCGCCACCACATAGTCGTAGGTGCGGCCGTCACCCATCACGCCGACGCTCTTGACCGGCAGGAATACCGCAAACGCCTGGCTGGTCAGGTCGTACCAGCTCCGGCCGGAATTCGGCTCGATAGTAGAACGCAGTTCCTCGATGAAGATGGCGTCGGCCCGACGCAGCAGGTCGGCGTATTCCTTCTTCACCTCGCCCAGGATGCGCACACCCAGGCCCGGCCCGGGGAACGGATGGCGGTAGACCATGTCGTGCGGCAGGCCCAGCGCCACACCGAGCTCGCGCACCTCGTCCTTGAACAGGTCGCGCAGTGGCTCCAGGAGCTTTAAGCCCAGCTGCTCGGGCAGGCCGCCGACGTTGTGGTGGCTCTTGATCGTGACGGCCTTCTTGCTCTTGGCACCACCGGACTCGATCACGTCCGGGTAGATGGTGCCCTGGGCCAGCCACTGCACGCCCTTGGAGCCCGGGCGCGCGGCTTTGAGCTTTTCGGCCTCGGCCTTGAAGACCTCGACGAACAGCCGGCCGATGATCTTGCGCTTCTGCTCCGGGTCGGTGACGCCGGCGAGCTCGCGCAGGAAGCGTTCACTCGCGTCCACCCGGATCACCTTGGCATGGAGCTTGCCGGCGAACATGTCCATCACCATGTCGCCTTCGTGCAGGCGCAGCAGGCCGTGATCGACGAAGACGCAGGTGAGCCGATCACCGATGGCGCGGTGGATGAGCGCTGCGGCCACCGACGAATCGACCCCGCCTGAGAGGCCGAGCAGCACCTCCTCGTCGCCGACCTGGGCGCGGATGGCCGCCACGGCCTCCTCGATGTGGTCGCGCATGATCCAGTCGGGCTGAGCGCCACAAATCTCCAGCACGAAGCGCTCCAAGATGGCCCGGCCCTGTACGGTATGCGTCACCTCCGGGTGGAACTGCACGCCGTAGAAGCGCCGCGTCTCGTCGGCCATGCCGGCGATCGGGCAGGCGTCGGTGCTGGCCATCAGCTTGAAGCCGGGCGGCATTTCGGTGACTTTGTCGCCGTGGCTCATCCACACCTTGAGCATGCCGTGCCCCTCGGGGGTATGGAAGTCGGCGATGTCCTTGAGCAGCGCCGTGTGACCACGCGCGCGCACCTCGGCATAGCCAAACTCCCGATGGGGCGAACCTTCCACCTTGCCCCCGAGCTGCTGGGCCATCGTCTGCATGCCGTAGCAGATGCCCAACACTGGCACACCGAGCTCGAACACCGCGTCGGGCGCGCGGTCGTCCACCTCGTAGACACTGGCGTGGCTACCGGACAGGATGACGCCCTTGAGCCGCCCGTCGGCGGCGTACTGCCGCACCCACTCGCTGCTGACGTCGCAGGGGTACACCTCGCAATAGACGTGCGCTTCGCGCACGCGCCGCGCGATCAGCTGTGTAACCTGGGAGCCGAAGTCGAGGATGAGAATCTTGTCGTGGTTCATCGGGTCGTGTCCGTGGCGGAGCCGCCAAAGCGAAGGGCCGCCTCGCTGGCGGCCCTCGGTACGGCGTCGCATCAATCCAGCCGATAGTTCGGCGCTTCCTTGGTGATCTGCACGTCGTGCACATGGCTCTCACGAATGCCGGCGGCCGTGATCTCCACGAAAGCGGCCTTGTCGTGCAGCTCGGCGATGCTGGCGCAGCCACAGTAGCCCAGTGCTGCGCGAATGCCGCCGGCCATTTGGAAGATGATGGCCACCACCGAGCCTTTGTACGGCACACGGCCTTCGATGCCCTCGGGCACCAGCTTGTCGGCGTTGGG
>CALEDU010000221.1 GCA_937949455.1 uncultured Tepidimonas sp.
GCTAGCTGCGGCGCAACCGCTGGCGCGCGCCTCGCTACACCCGGTGTCGCGTGCGCTGGTGGCCGCCGCCGCTGAAGCCGACACCCCCGTGTGGGAGGTGAGCGAGACCCCGGGCCGAGGCCTGACCGCGCAGGGGCCGGACGGCATGACATGGCGGCTGGGCTCGGCAGCGCACTGCGGGCTGGACGAGGCGGCGCTGGTGGCTGCCGGGCGCGCGCCGGCCGACGTGCCGTGCGCGCACCTGTGCGACGGGCAGGGGTGGCTGGCCACCTACGTGCTCGACGAGGGTGTGCGCCCCGAAGCGCGCGAGGCGATCGAACGGCTGCGCGCGCTCGGGCTGCAGGTGCGGCTGCTGTCGGGCGATCGGGTCGGCGCGGTGCAACGCGTGGCCCGGCCGCTGGGTATCGAGCATGTCGTGGCGGGTGCCAGTCCCGAGGACAAACTTGCCACACTGCACTGCTGGCAGGCGCAAGGGCGGCGCGCAGCGATGGTCGGCGACGGCCTCAACGACGGGCCTGTGCTGGCTGCCGCCGATGTTTCTTTTGCACTGGGCCATGGAGCGCCCCTGACGCAGACGCGGGCCGATTTCGTCGTGCAAAGCGGCCGCCTCACTGATATCGTGCGGACGGTAGAGATGGCGCGCGCGACGCTGCGCGTCGTGCGCCAAAATCTGGTCTGGGCGGCGGGCTACAACGCGCTGGCGGTGCCGTTGGCGGTAGCCGGCTTCATGCCGCCATGGGCGGCGGGGCTGGGCATGGCGGCCAGCTCCTTGCTGGTCATCGGCAACGCGATGCGGCTGGGGCGACGCGATGCCCCCAGGACCGACAGTGGGCCGCCATCCCAGGCTGCCGCAACGATGCCGACCGCCTGATGGGGTCTATCTCTTTACGAACAAAATACAATTATGGAAGCCCTCTACCTGCTGGTGCCACTGTCGGTGGTGCTCGTGCTGCTGATCATCGGCCTATTCTGGTGGGCGCTGCACTCTGGCCAATTCGACAATGTCGAGCGCGAAGGCGAGCGCATCCTGCGTCACGATTGACTTATGTCAAAGGCGTAGAAGGGGGTCTCCCGGATACTGTGCTTGGGTGATTTTCAAAACAGGAGTGTTACCTATGTCTGCAACCACGGCGGCCCCCGCGACGGGGGTCTACAACGACAAGGTCGTGAGGCAGTTCGCCATCATGACCGTGGTGTGGGGTGTCGTCGGCTTCTCAGTCGGCGTCATCATTGCCGCACAACTGGCTTGGCCTGAGCTCAATTTCGGCATCGAGTACCTGACATACAGCCGACTGCGCCCGCTGCACACCAGTGCAGTGATTTTTGCCTTTGGCGGCTCGGGCCTGTTCGCCACGGCCTACTATGTGGTGCAGCGCACTTGCCAGACACAACTGTTTGCACCGGCGCTGGCCTCGTTCACATTCTGGGGCTGGCAAGCCATCATCGTGCTGGCGGCCATCACCTATCCGTTGGGCTACACGCAGGGTCGCGAGTACGCCGAGCTGATCTGGCCGATCGACATCCTGGTGGCCGTGGTGTGGGTGGCCTTTGCCATCGTGTTCTTCGGCACGGTGGGCACCCGCAAGGTACGGCATATTTATGTCGCCAACTGGTTCTACGGTGCCTTCATCATCGCCGTGGCGATGCTGCACATCGTCAACAACATCCAGATCCCGACCAGTCTGACGCACTCCTACTCGGTGTACGCTGGGGTGCAGGATGCCATGGTGCAGTGGTGGTACGGTCACAATGCGGTGGGTTTCTTCCTGACTGCGGCCTTCCTGGGCATGATGTACTACTTCATCCCCAAGCAGGCTGAGCGTCCAGTGTACTCCTACCGGCTGTCGATCGTGCACTTCTGGGCGCTGATCTTCACCTACATGTGGGCGGGCCCGCACCACCTGCACTACACCGCGCTGCCGGACTGGGCGCAGTCGCTGGGTATGGTGTTTTCGCTCATTCTTCTGGCACCCAGCTGGGGTGGCATGATCAACGGCATCATGACGTTGTCGGGTGCCTGGCACAAACTCCGTGACGACCCGATCCTGCGCTTCCTGATCGTGTCGCTGTCGTTTTATGGCATGTCGACCTTCGAAGGGCCAATGATGGCGATCAAGACGGTCAACGCCCTCAGCCACTACACCGACTGGACCATCGGTCATGTGCACTCGGGTGCGCTGGGCTGGGTCGGTCTGGTGACCATGGGTTCGCTGTACTACCTGATCCCGCGCCTGTTTGGTCAGAAGCAGATGTACAGCGTCAAAGCGATCGAGCTGCACTTCTGGGTGGCCACCATCGGCATCGTGTTCTACATCGCTGCGATGTGGATTGCCGGTGTGACGCAAGGTCTGATGTGGCGCGCGGTCAACCCGGATGGTTCGCTCACCTATACCTTCGTCGAATCGGTCAAAGCCACCTATCCGTTCTACGTCATTCGTCTGCTGGGCGGCGTGCTGTACCTGGCTGGCATGTGCGTCATGGCCTGGAACGTGTGGAAAACCGCAACCCAGGGCAAGGTGACCCCGGTAGCCATCCCCGCCCCGGCGCACGCTTGAGGAGGACACCATGGCCAATGCACAACACAAGCCGAGCGGTCACGAGCGCATCGAGACCAACAACTTCCTGATGATCGTTCTCATCACCCTGGTGGTGGCAGTCGGTGGGCTGGTGGAGATCGTGCCGCTGTTCTTCCAGCACTCCACCACGAAGCCGATCGAGGGCGTGCAGCCGTACTCGCCGTTACAGCTGGCGGGGCGGGATATCTACATCCGTGAGGGCTGCTATGTTTGCCATTCGCAGATGGTGCGTCCGTTCCACGCCGAGACGTTGCGCTATGGGCCCTATTCGGTGGCGGGCGAGTTCGTCTACGACCACCCGTTCCAGTGGGGGTCCAAGCGCACGGGTCCGGACCTGGCCCGTGTCGGCGGTCGCTACTCTGACGAGTGGCACCGCATCCACCTGATCAACCCGCGCGATCTGGTGCCCGAGTCCAACATGCCGGCTTATCCGTGGCTGGAGCGGCG
>CALEDU010000222.1 GCA_937949455.1 uncultured Tepidimonas sp.
TGGATTCAAAGGGCGAGCCATTCCTCGATTTTATCGCGACTGGGTACACCACCGGCATGCACGATTTTTCCGTCGATGACCACACCAGGGGTGGACATGACCCCAAAACTCATGATGTCGCGCAGCTCCTCTACCTTCTCCAGCTTCACCGCAACCCCCTTGGCTTGAGCCACCTGCTCGATCAAGGCCAGTGTACTCTTGCATTTTGCACAACCCGTGCCAAGAACTTTGATTTCTTTCACACATCACTCCTTACAGGACCCTGTTGAAAACCAATCCGACAATCAAGATACCAGCGGTCACCACGGTAATGAAAATAGCGATCAGCCTAACTTTCAAAACTTTTCTCAGAATGACCATCTCCGGCAGAGAGAGCGCGATCACACTCATCATAAATGCCAGCACCGTACCGAGCGCTGCACCTTTGGCCAACAAGGCCTGGACGATCGGAATCACCCCTGCCGCATTGGTATACATTGGGACACCGATCAAAACAGCAAGCGGCACCGACCACCAAGCGTCTTTGCCCATGACACTCGCCATCAATTCCTGGGGCACCCAGCCATGAATGCCTGCCCCGATCGCGATACCCGCGAGAATATAAGGCCAGACCCGACCCACGATTTCCCGGACCGATGCAAAGCCAGCCTGGACCCGGTCGGCCAGCGTCATGTGCGCTGCATCATAGTGGGCTGTGATTTTCGGCATATCACGGACCCAATCCTCCAGATAAGCCTCCAGTTTCATACGTCCTAGGATCCATCCGGCCACGATGGCAACGGAGAGTCCCAGCACCAAGTAAAGCGCTGCTATTTTCCAGCCAAACAGGCTAAACAACAATGCCAGCGCGACTTCGTTGACCATGGGTGCAGCGATCAAAAATGAAAACGTCACGCCGAGCGGCACCCCTGCTTGTACAAAACCGATGAACAGCGGCACGGCCGAGCAAGAACAAAACGGCGTGACGATGCCCAGCGTTGCGGCCATGACGTTGGCCACACCTTCTGAGCGCCCGGCGAGCAGCGCACGGGTACGTTCTGGAGTAAAGGCGCTGTTGACCATCCCCATGACGAACACCACACCAGTCAGCAGCAGCAAAACCTTGGGGGTGTCGTAAAAGAAAAACTGCAACGCGCCGCCCAGATGGCTGTCGCGCTCCACCGGCAGCGCCGCCACCAGCGCTTCAGAGGCTGGAACCAGGGATTGGTACAACAGCCACCACAGCAGGGCCGCCGCTACCAAGAACAAAATTGGATTGCGCTGGGACCAGCGCAGGACCAGAGTCGTCATTCATACTCTCCATCATGCCGCGTGACCCAGACGCGAAGCAGGCGCTGGGCAGTACGGCGAGATGACGAACGAAACAGCAAAAGGATTCAGCCAAAAGTCCGGAGAGTGTGGCAGCAGACTTGCCCCGCGTCGTCGAACCTGACCTCGCAGTGGCGGACCAGGCGGTCGCGCAGCCGCTGGCGGGCCCGAAGCAGGCGTGACTTGGCCGCCGCCAAGGTCAGGCCATGCGACTGCGCATACGCTTTGACCGTCTGTCCCTGGAGGTCACATGCCGTGATGATCTGCCGCTGCTCGGCCTCGAGTGCCGCCAGGTGGCGCTCGATGCAGGCATCCAACTCATCCACGGGCGAACGCTCGGCATCTGTCGGTCCCGCCGGGAGAGATTCGATCAATGCCTCACTGAGTTCGACATGGGGCTTGGCGAGCCGGGCTGCATCGATGAGGGCATGGCGAGCCACCTGGAAAAGCCACGCCCTGGGGTTGTCGAGGAAACAAAACCCCCGACCCTGACGCATGGCTTTGAGAAAGACCTCTTGCAAGAGGTCCTCGGCCGCAAAGCGGTCTTGGGTCCGAAGGATCAGAAATCCAAGCAGCTCGCGCTCGTGTGCCCGCCAGGCGCGCAACACACAGTCGAAAGAGGCGGCTTCGGTCATGTCGTTGCAGAGGCGACGCGCCACCCGTGGGGGCGGCCGAATCACAAAGGGCTCAGTCCGGCCTCCACCTGGGGCCCGGGCGGTACGCTCACCTCATGGCCGCAGGTCGTCGAGCTCGGCAAACCACCTGGTGGTGCCGTGATCATACTTCAGCACGGCTCAAGGGGCGAGCACCCCTGAGCGCGTCGCCGGGCTGCTTGACCGAGTACATCCGCCAGGGCGAACTTCATACGCCCCCTTGAAAAGAGCCATCTGCGCCCTTATCATTAGCACTCGTCGGTGGTGAGTGCTAACAGCTGCGCCGCCGTCTTTCTTCCCTCATTCTCATCGTCCTTTTCGACAGGAGATCGCATGAAACTTCGTCCTCTCGCCGATCGCGTGATCGTCAAGCGTCTGGAAAACGAGACCAAGACCGCCTCGGGCATCGTGATCCCGGACAATGCCGCTGAAAAGCCCGATCAAGGCGAAGTGCTGGCCGTCGGTCCCGGCAAGACCAACGACAAGGGCGAAACCAAGCCGCTGAGCGTCAAGGTTGGCGACCGTGTGCTGTTTGGCAAGTACAGCGGCCAGACCGTCAAGGTTGACGGTGAAGAGCTGCTGGTCATGAAGGAAGATGACCTGTTCGCCGTGATTGAGAAGTGACCTCGACTGACACCAGTCTGACAACGCTCATCTCCCCTATTCGTAAAGGAAACTGAAAATGGCAGCAAAAGACGTCGTATTTGGCGGCGAAGCCCGCGCCCGCATGGTCGAAGGCGTGAACATCCTGGCCAACGCGGTCAAGGTGACCCTGGGCCCGAAAGGCCGCAATGTGGTACTCGAGCGCTCCTTTGGTGCCCCTACCGTGACCAAAGACGGTGTGTCCGTGGCCAAGGAAATCGAGCTGAAAGACAAGTTGCAGAACATGGGCGCGCAGATGGTCAAGGAAGTCGCGTCCAAGACCAGCGACAACGCCGGTGATGGCACCACCACCGCCACCGTGCTGGCCCAAGCCATCGTGCGCGAGGGCATGAAGTACGTGGCCGCCGGCATGAACCCGATGGACCTCAAGCGCGGTATCGACAAAGCCGTCGAGGCTTTGGTGGTCGAGCTCAAGAAAATCAGCAAGCCCACCACCACCAGCAAGGAAATCGCCCAGGTGGGCGCCATCTCCGCCAACAGCGACGAGTCGATCGGCAACATCATTGCCGAAGCGATGGACAAAGTCGGCAAGGAAGGCGTCATCACCGTGGAAGACGGCAAGAGCTTGAACAACGAGCTCGATGTCGTCGAGGGCATGCAGTTCGACCGCGGTTATCTGTCGCCGTACTTCATCAACAACCCGGACAAGCAGGTGGCGGTGCTGGACAACCCGTACATCCTGCTGCATGACAAAAAGATCAGCAATATCCGCGACCTGCTGCCCGCGCTGGAGCAAGTAGCTAAGGCGGGCCGCCCGCTGCTGATCATCGCCGAGGACGTCGAAGGCGAAGCGCTGGCCACGCTGGTGGTCAACACCATCCGTGGCATCCTGAAGGTCTGCGCGGTCAAGGCCCCGGGCTTTGGCGACCGTCGCAAGGCCATGTTGGAAGACATCGCCATCCTGACCGGTGGCAAGGTCATCGCCGAAGAAGTCGGCCTGACACTGGAGAAGGTGACGCTGGCCGACCTGGGTCAGGCCAAGCGCGTCGAGGTGGCCAAGGAAAATACCACCATCATCGACGGCGCCGGCAAGGCCGAGGACATCGAGGCGCGCGTCAAGCAGATCCGCGTCCAAATCGAGGAAGCGACCAGCGACTACGACCGTGAGAAGCTGCAAGAGCGCGTGGCCAAGCTGGCCGGCGGTGTTGCAGTGATCAAGGTTGGCGCGGCCACCGAGGTCGAAATGAAAGAGAAGAAGGCGCGCGTGGAAGACGCGCTGCACGCCACCCGTGCGGCCGTCGAAGAGGGTATCGTGCCCGGCGGCGGTGTGGCGCTGCTGCGTGCCCGTCAAGCCGTGGGTGAACTGCATGGCGCCAACGCCGACCAGGACGCCGGTATCAAACTGGTGCTCAAGGCCATCGAGTCGCCGCTGCGCGAGATCGTGGCCAACGCCGGTGGCGAACCGTCGGTCGTGATCAACAAGGTGCTGGAAGGCAAGGGCAACTTTGGCTTCAACGCCGCCAACGATACCTATGGCGACATGATCGAGATGGGTATCCTGGACCCGACCAAGGTCACCCGCACGGCGCTGCAAAACGCCGCCTCTGTGGCCGGCTTGATGCTGACCACCGAGTGCATGGTCGCCGAAACGCCGAAGGCCGAAACCCCGGCCCCGGCCGCTGGTGGCATGGGCGGTATGGGCATGGACATGTAATCGGCCAGCCCGGTCATTCACGCTCTGCATGAGGCCCGCCAGGCACCGCCTGGCGGGCTTTTTGCGTTCATGGCCCGGAGATGGCGCGGGACAGGCTGACGTTGGGCGGGCTGCCGTTGGGAATCAGCGCGCGGATATCGCGTTCGTAGGCCTGCAACTGGCTGGCGGCCCGGGCCCGCTGCTCCGGGGTGGCCTGGGCGTGCCAGTCGGCCAGCCAGTTACAGCCCTCAACCCATACGGACGCCTGATGCGCGGCCAGCACCGGGTCGGGCGATTGCCAGGTCCGCGCCCACAGGGCGCGCACCTCCGCGACGGCAAGCTCGGGGGCTTGGCCGCGCAGGCGACGGGCCGTTTCCAGCCAGTCATTCTGGCGGCGCTGCCGCTCCGCCCAGGCCCGGTCCGGGCGAGGATCGACGGCCCGCAGGCGCTCACGCAACAAGCGGCGCGGGGCGCCGCGGTTGCTGAACGTGCATGGCAAATGGATCGCGCTGCGCGAACCGGAGTTCCGGGGCGGTCAGGCCCCGGGTCGGTCAGCCGCGCGCCTCCCGCTCGCGGCTCAGCGCGATAAAGCGGGCGAGGTGGTGGTCTTCGTCGCCAAACTGATGGTCGATCATGACCAAGCGCTTGGCATAGTGCGAC
>CALEDU010000223.1 GCA_937949455.1 uncultured Tepidimonas sp.
CTGCAGGTGCCTGCGCGCATCGCGCTGGATTTTCCCGGGACCGCCAATGCCACTGGCCAGGGGCTCATCGAGATCAATCAGGGCAATGTGCGCTCGATCAATGTCATCGAAGCCGCTGACCGCACGCGCCTGGTCCTCAACCTCAATCGTGCCGTGCCCTTTGATACCCAGGTCCAGGGCCATGTGCTGCTCGTGACCCTGCACAGTGGCGGCCCGGCGGGGTCCGCCGCCACCTTCGACGCTGGCCCCGCGGCCAGCGATACGACGGCCCTGAGAGACATCGACTTTCGCCGCGGCGAGGACGGCGCGGGCCGCCTGATCGTGGAACTGGGCAATCCGCAGACCGGGGTGGATGTTCGCCTGCAGGGTCGCCAGTTGGTGGTGGAATTTTTGCGCACGTCACTGCCCGAGGGCTTGCGCCGGCGCTTGGATGTGACCGACTTCGGCACCCCGGTGCGCACGGTCACGGCCACGCAGACTGCCGACCGCGTGCGCCTGCTGGTCGAAAATGCCGGCGAGTGGGAACACAGCGCCTACCAGAGCGACAACCAATTCGTGCTGGAGGTGCGTGCGGTCAAGCCCGATCCCAACCGACTTGTGGCGGGGCCCAAGTACAGCGGCGAGAAGTTGTCCCTCAACTTCCAGAACATCGACGTGCGCTCGCTGCTGCAGGTGATCGCCGATTTCACCAACTTCAACATCATCACCACCGACACCGTACAAGGCAACCTGACCCTGCGCCTGAAGGATGTGCCGTGGGACCAGGCGCTGGACATCATCCTGGAGGCCAAGCAGCTTGGCATGACCAGAGTCGGGAATGTCATTCGGGTGGCGCCGAAAAAAGAGTTGGACGACGAAGCGCTGGCGCGGCGGGAGGTCAGCAACAAGTTGGAGGCGCTCGAAGCGTTGCAAACCGAAATCTTCCGCCTCAATTTCGCCAAGGCGCAGGAGGCCGCCGAGGCCCTGCGACAGGGTGTCAACACGGGCTCGGGGCAGGGCACCCACACCAACCGTTTGCTGTCCGCCCGCGGCTCGGTGATTGCCGATGCCAGGACCAATCAAGTGTTCGTCACCGATGTCGCCGCCCGGCTGGAAGCGGTGCGCCAGTTCATGGCGCGCATCGATACCCCGCGACGTCAAGTCATGATCCAGGCGCGCATCGTGGAAGCGCGCGAGGGCTTCAGCCGCTCGCTGGGGGTGCGCTTAGGGGGTGCCGATCTGCGCGCGATCCGCGGCGGGGATGCGGGTTACAGCGTAGGGGGTACGGCGCGTGCGGCGATCGGTGCCTCGTACGACGCCATCACCTCCACCACCGGGCAGACGGCCAATCTGATGAACAATGCCAACACTGCCTTCGTCAGCCTGCCGGCGCGCAGTGGGCTGTCGGGCGCGGAGGTGCCCAGGTTTGCAATTTCCCTCTTCAGCCCGGCGGCCAATCGATTCCTCAACCTCGAGCTGTCGGCGCTGGAGTCCGATAACCAGGGGCGCATCATTTCCAGCCCGCGCGTGCTGACCGGAGATTTGACCAAGGCGACCATCAAGCAGGGCGACCAGATTCGCTTCATCCGGCGCAGGCAGTCGGCCAATGGTCAGATCGAGGATGTCATCGAGTCCATCGATGCCAACCTGCAGCTCGAGGTCGAGCCGCAGATCACCCCCTCTGGCCAGGTGATGGTCAAGCTCAAAGCGGCAAAGAACCGGCTGCTGCGCATCACCGATGCCGGGCCGCAGCTCGATGTGCGCGAGGTCCAGACCGATGTCATGGTGGAAAATGGCGGCACCGTGATGATCGGTGGCATTTTCGAGCACGAAGAATCCACGGGAGAGGATAAGGTGCCTGTCTTGGGTGATGTCCCGGTGTTGGGCAATTTGTTCAAGAGTCGCAATCGCGATACGCAAAAGCGCGAAATGGTGATCTTTTTGACCCCTTTCATCGTCGAGAACACGGCAACACCGTTCAACTGAGAGAAAAAACATGAAACGCATGGGTATGGGCTGGGGTCTGGTGCCGTGGTGGGCGGTCATGTCGATCTTCGTCGGTTTGCTGGTGGCGGCTTGCGGGGGCGGAGGCGGCTCGCCGGGGGCGAATCCCACCACGGGGGGGCTGTCGGTCGGGGGGGTGTCAGCCGTTACCGTGTTGCCGGGCGAATCGAAGCGGCTGCCCATCAGCGGGGGCGTGCCGCCCTATCAAGCGGTCAGCGCCGAGTCGGCGGTGGCGGCGGCCGCGGTGGATGGCCCCGCTTTGGTGGTCGGCGGTGTGGCGCCTGGTGCCTCGACGACCATCACGGTCAGCGACCGTGCTGGCACCACCCAAACCGTGACGGTTACGGTGGGGACGAGTGTGCCGTTGTTGACGACTGCGCCATCCGCCCTCGTCCTGGGGGTGGGGGCATCCGAGGCGCGCACCTTCCGGGTCAGTGGTGGCGTCAGGCCTTACACCATAGTCGGCAGTGCGCCGCTGGTGGCGACGGTCACCCAGCTCGATGAGGAGCAGTGGCGCATTCAGGGGGTGGCCATGGGCGATATGCAGGTGCGCATCCGCGATGCGGCGGGGACCGAGCTGTCCGTGGCGGTGACGGTGGGGTCGCCCGAATTGCGCATTTCTTCCGATGCCCTGACGCTGCCCATCGGGATGCCGGCGACGGTGGTCTTGTCTGGGGGGCAAAAACCGTATTCCGTGGCGGGGGGGATTCCTGCGGCCATCCAGGTTCGGCAGGTGTCTGGCTCCGACAGCACCTACGAGATCGTGGGTTTGTTGGCGACCAACGATGTGGACGTCGTCTTCATGGACGCCGCCGGGAAAATGGTGAAGGTGAAAGTCACGGCCAACACGGCGACCACGCAGGTCCGCGTCTCGCCCTCGGCGGTCAGCCTGGGCGAGCAGTCCGGTTCTGCCGTGCAATTCAGTGTGTTGACTGCGGCCAGGGGCGTACCTGCGGTGTTCAGCAGTTTCCCGGGACTGGTGTCGGTGTCGGCCGTGACCGCACCGCAATTCAACGCTGACGGCTCGATCCTGACCCCCGCTACATTCGTGGGTACGGTGTCGGGAAGCGCCTGCGTAACGGCCGATACCCCCGTGACGCTGACGGTCATCGACAGCCATGGGTCGATCGGGACCGCTGTGGTGACGGTGGTCAACACCAACCCCAATTGCCCGGGTCCATGATGGGTGGCGCAGTCATTTTGATTGGCCTGCCCGGCGCCGGCAAGACTACGGTGGGCCGGCAGCTGGCGCGGCGGCTGCAGTTGCCGTTCGTCGATTCCGACGCCGTGATCGAGGCGCGACTGGGCTGCAGCATCCGCGAGTTTTTCGAGCGGGAGGGGGAGCAGCCTTTCCGCGACCTCGAAGAAGCGGTGCTGGACGAGCTAACGCAAGGCGAGCCGTGCGTGCTGTCCACCGGCGGCGGAGCGGTCCTGCGGCCGGTCAACCGACAGCGGCTGCGCGCACGGGGGCGGGTGTTCTACCTGCGCTTTACGGCAGAGGAGCTGATCCGCCGGTTGCGCCACGATCGCACGCGCCCACTGCTGCAGGTGGCCGACCCGCTGCAGCGCCTGCGCGAGCTGTACGGGCTGCGCGACCCGCTGTACCTGGAGACGGCGCACCATGTGATCGAGACCAGCCGCCCGTCCGTGGCCACGCTCGTCAATATCATCCTGATGCAGCTAGAGCGGGATCTGGGCGCGCTTGCGGCCCACGGCACGACGGCCGGCTAAACTCAGGGCATGTCCACGCCTGCCACCCTCGACGAAGCCCCCGCGTCTGCGCCTTCTGCCGCGGTGCGGCACACGGTGACCATCGACCTTGGAGAGCGCAGCTACCCGATCGTCATCGGCAACCGGCTGCTGGATGACCCGGCCACCTGGGCCGACCTGCCGCGCTCGACCACCGCCGCCATCGTCACCAACACGGTGGTGGCACCGCTGTACCTGGCGCGGCTGCGCGCCGCGCTGCAGCCGCATTACGGCCGTGTGTTGGAGGTGGTGCTGCCCGACGGCGAGGCGCACAAAGACTGGCCGACGCTCAACCGCATCTTCGACGCCTTGCTGGCCGCCGGGGCGGACCGTAAGACGGTGCTGTTCGCACTGGGTGGGGGTGTGATTGGCGACATGACCGGCTTTGCCGCTGCGTGCTACATGCGCGGCGTGCCGTTCGTGCAGGTGCCCACCACCCTGTTGGCGCAGGTGGACTCCTCGGTGGGTGGCAAGACGGCGATCAATCACCCACTGGGCAAGAACATGATCGGGGCGTTTTATCAGCCGGTTCGCGTGGTGTGCGACCTGGGCACGCTCGTGACCCTGCCGCCGCGCGAGTTGGCCGCGGGGCTGGCGGAGGTCATCAAGTACGGGCCGATCGCCGATGTGGCCTTCCTGGACTGGGTGGAGGCGAACATCGAGCGGTTGGTGGCGCGCGATGCCGCAGCGCTGGCGTATGCGGTGCGGCGCAGCTGCGAGATCAAGGCTGCCGTCGTTGGGCAGGATGAACGCGAGTCTGGCTTGCGCGCGATCCTCAACTTTGGCCACACCTTTGGCCACGCGATCGAAGCGGGGCTGGGCTATGGTGCCTGGCTGCACGGCGAGGCGGTGGGCTGCGGCATGGTGATGGCGGCGGAGCTGTCGCGTCGGCTCGGGCTGGTGTCACCTGCCTGGGTGGCGC
Source organism: uncultured Tepidimonas sp. (assembly GCA_937949455.1). GTDB lineage: Bacteria > Pseudomonadota > Gammaproteobacteria > Burkholderiales > Burkholderiaceae_C > Tepidimonas. Next base: position 4,655 of record CALEDU010000223.1, read on the forward strand.
GGCTGGAGCGGCTGGTGGCCGCTGCCGGCCTGCCGGTGCGCGCGCCCGTGCTGGCCGCAGACAACGCCGCGCGCTACTTGGAGCTGATGCGCGTGGACAAAAAAGCCGAGGGTGGCGAGATCCGCTTCGTCGTCGTCGACGAGGCTGGGCACGCGTTCGTGCGCCCAGCGCCGGATGCGCTGGTGGCCGAGGTGATCGCGGCGCGTTGTGCCGCTTAAGCCGGACCGTATAAGGAAGGGAGGCGGCCTTGACCCCCGCGCTGCCATGGCTGGTTGAGGAAGCCGCCGTTGCTGCGGTGCCGCCCACATGGCCTGGAGGGCTACTCGCGCCGTGGGCATGCGACCCGGCGCACAGCCGCGGACGGCGCCATCCCGAGCCGCCGGCGCCGACGCGCAACCCGTTTCAGCGCGACCGCGACCGTGTCATCCATTCCACCGCCTTTCGCCGCTTGGTCTACAAGACGCAAGTGTTCCTCAACCACGAGGGCGACCTGTTTCGCACACGGCTGACGCACTCGCTGGAGGTGGCGCAGCTCGGCCGCAGCATTGCGCGCCCGTTGGGCCTGCACGAGGACCTGGTGGAGGCGATTGCGCTGGCGCACGACCTGGGGCATACGCCGTTCGGCCACGCGGGGCAAGATGCCCTCAACGCCTGTTTGCACGCCGACGACGGCCCCTGGGCTGCCGAGCCGCGCGGGCCGCACGAGCCGCACGGCGGCTTCGAGCATAACCTGCAGAGTCTGCGCGTGGTCGATGAACTGGAGGAGCGCTACCCCGAGTTCGATGGCCTCAATCTTTGCTTCGAGACGCGCGAAGGGATCCTGAAGCACTGCGCGCGCGCCAATGCCGAGTGGCTGGAGGCGCGCGAGCCGGGTGGCGTGGCGGCGCGCTTCCTGCGCGGCGAGTCGCCCTCGCTGGAGGCGCAGCTGGCCAACGTCGCCGACGAGATCGCCTACAACGCGCACGACATCGACGACGGGGTGCGCAGCGGTCTGCTGACGCTGGAACAACTGGAGCAGGTCGAGCTGTTCGATGCTCACCGCCGCGAGGCGCTGGTGCAGCATCCGCACCTGACGGGCCGGCGGCTGCTGTACGAGACGATCCGGCGCATGCTCAGCGCCCAGGTGTACGACGTGATCGCCGCCACACGCGCGGCGCTGCACGCCACGGGCGTGTGCAGCGTGGCTGAGGTGCGCGCGCAGCCCCCGCTGCTGGGCTTTTCGCCCGCGATGCGCGCAGCCTCGGCACAGCTCAAGCGCTTCTTGCTCATCAACCTGTACCGGCATCCCCAGGTGATGGAGACCACAGCGTGCGCGCGTCAGGTGGTGGCGGACTTGTACCGCGCCTACTACGCCGACCCGGCGCGGCTGCCAGCGCTGCGGCGTCGTACGGGCTTGTCGCTGCGGCGTCAGGTGGCCGACCACATTGCCGGCATGACCGACCGCTATGCGATCCGCGAGCACGAACGCTTGACCGGTCAGCGGCTGTTTACCTGAAGCGAGGCGTGGGTAACCCATGGCGCGTTTGCCCCGCCTGTGCGTGACGGATTTGCCCCACCTGGTCCTTTGGCAGGGGCACAACCGGCAAGCCGTCTTCGTGGACGATGACGACCGCCGAGCCTTTGTCGCGCTGCTGGACGATGCTGCGCCTCGCGAGGGCGTCGAGCTCCACGGCTACGCGCTGCTCGATACGGCTGTATGGCTATTGCTCACCCCACGCCGGGAAGGGGGACTGTCGCGTCTGATGCAGAGTCTGGGGCGCAGCTATGTGCGCCGCTTCAACGCGCGCCATGGTCGCACCGGCACTTTGTGGGAGGGGCGCTACCGCGCCACCGTGTTGGCGCCGGACCAGGTGCTGCCGGCGCTGGTGTGGCTGGATCACGAACCGGTGTGCACCGGCTTGGCGGCGTCGCCAGAGGCCTGGTCCTGGTCTACCCACCGCCACTATACGGGCTTGGTGCCGCAGCGTGGTGTGCAGCCGCCAGCCGCGTGGTGGAGTCTGGGGGACACGCCCTTTGCCCGCGAAGCGGCCTATCGCCAGCGCGTGTACGAGGGGGTGCCGCCGGCGCAGGCGCAGCGCCTGCGGGACGCTGCGATCAAAGGCTGGCCGCTGGGCGATGCCGCTTTTCTGGCCGCGCTGGCGGCCCAGACTGGGCGACGTACGCAGCCGGCTCGGCCGGGGCGTCCCCGCCGGTCTCAATAATCTGTCCCCAATAAATTGCGAGCTTGCTTCGTTTTTCGAAAAATAGTACTCCGACCCCAAAAAAAGTGCTTGCCCGGTTTGCTGCGATGCACTATGCTCTTCGGGTCTTTGTCAACCCGGCCAAGGAGTCAGGCGTGACCGCTACCCCCCACACCCTCGCCGCGCAGCACGGTCTGTACGATGCTGCCTTAGAACACGACGCCTGCGGCGTCGGCTTCGTTGCCCACATCAAGGGCCAAAAAAGTCACGCCATCGTGACCCAGGCGCTCAAGATTCTGGAAAACCTCGACCACCGCGGTGCCGTCGGAGCCGATCCGCTGATGGGCGACGGTGCCGGCATCTTGATTCAGATTCCGGATCCGCTCTACCGGGAGGAGATGGCCAAGCAAGGCGTGACGCTGCCGCCCCCTGGTGAGTACGGCGTGGGCATGATTTTTTTGCCCAAGGAGCACGCCAGCCGGTTGGCTTGTGAGCAAGAGATGGAGCGCGCCATCAAGGCCGAAGGCCAGGTGCTATTAGGCTGGCGCGATGTGCCCGTGAATCGGGACATGCCCATGTCTCCCACGGTGCGCAAGACCGAACCGATCATTCGCCAGGTGTTCATCGGCCGTGGCAGCGATGTCATCGTGCAGGATGCACTGGAGCGCAAACTGTATGTGATCCGCAAGACCGCCAGCGCTGCCATCCAGCGCCTGCAACTGACGCACAGCAAAGAATACTACGTGCCCAGCATGAGCAGCCGCACCGTGGTCTACAAGGGGCTGCTGCTGGCCAACCAGGTGGGCGAGTACTACCTGGATCTGCAAGATCCGCGCTGCGTCTCCGCGCTGGGGCTGGTGCACCAGCGCTTCTCGACCAACACCTTCCCCGAGTGGCCGCTGGCGCACCCCTACCGCTACGTGGCCCACAACGGCGAGATCAACACCGTCAAGGGCAACTACAACTGGATGCGCGCCCGCGAGGGCGTCATGAGCTCGCCCGTGCTCGGTGCGGATCTCAAAAAACTCTACCCAATCAGCTTTGCCGGCCAGTCCGACACCGCCACCTTCGACAACTGCCTGGAGCTGCTGACCATGGCGGGCTACCCGCTGGCGCAGGCGGTGATGATGATGATCCCTGAGCCGTGGGAGCAGCACACGCTGATGGATGAGCGCCGCCGCGCGTTCTACGAATACCACGCCGCCATGTTGGAGCCGTGGGACGGCCCGGCATCCATCGTGTTCACCGATGGGCGGCAGATCGGCGCGACCCTGGACCGCAACGGCCTGCGTCCGTCGCGCTACTGCGTCACGGATGACGATTTCGTCATCATGGCGTCCGAGTCCGGCGTGCTGCCGGTGCCCGAGAGCAAGATCGTGCGCAAATGGCGCTTGCAGCCGGGCAAGATGTTCTTGATCGACCTGGAGCAAGGTCGCCTCATCGACGATGAGGAGGTCAAGGCGACACTGGCCAA
>CALEDU010000224.1 GCA_937949455.1 uncultured Tepidimonas sp.
CGAGACCATCGTGGCCGATCTGCGCGCGCGGGCCGCCGCAGCGGGCGATCCACGGCTGGTGGTGACTTTTGCCATCGAGCTGCCTGCCAACACCCGCGACGAGGAGGTGCAGCAATGGCTGTCTGCCAGCGGCTACACCCGCGTGCAGGCCGAACAGATCGTGGGTGAGCGCCGCCGGCTCGACGTGGTGGCCGACCGCTTTCGCCTCGGCAACGCCGATCCGGCGCGTGTGGCCGAGGCGGTGGAAACCGCGCTCAAGCGCGGTGGCGGGCGCCTGACGGTGTATGCGCTGGCAGATGGGGCCGAGCCCGCCCTGTGGCGCTACTCCACCGGCTTGCACTGCCCGGAAAGCGACATCCGCTACAGCGAGCCGCGGCCGTCGCTGTTCTCCTTCAATTCGCCCGCTGGCGCCTGTGAGACCTGTCGTGGCTTTGGCCGGGTCATCGGGGTGGACTGGGGCCTGGTCATCCCCAACGACAAGCTCACCTTGCGCGCGGGTGCCATCAAACCCATCCAGACCCCGGCCTACCAGGAGTGTCAGGACGACCTGATGCGCCATGCCGAAGCGGCAGGTATTCCTCGCGACACGCCGTGGTATCAGCTCACCCCCGAACAGCAGCGCTGGGTGCTGGAAGGTTCACCGCATTGGACAGGGGACTGGAAGCGCCAGTGGTATGGCATCCGCCGCTTCTTCGAATACCTGGAGAGCAAAACCTACAAAATGCACATCCGGGTGCTGCTGTCCAAGTACCGCAGCTACACCGAATGCCCGGCGTGCGGTGGCGCGCGCCTGAAGACCGAGAGCCTGCTGTGGCGCATCGGCTCGCGGGCGGATGCGGATGCCGTGCTGCCGCCCGAGCGGCGCTTTCGCCCGCGCGGCGTGGCCTGGAGCGATGCGCAACTGCAGGCCCTGCCCGGGCTGTGTCTGCACGATCTGATGGGGCTGCCCATCGCGCGCCTGCGTCGCTTCTTCGAGGGTCTGCAGGCCCGCTTGGACGAACTGCCCGCGGGCGAACGCCAGGCCCAGGCCCTGCTGTACGACGAGATCACCACCCGCTTGCGCTACCTGTGCGACGTGGGGCTGGGCTATCTGACGCTGGACCGCCAGAGCCGTACCCTCTCCGGCGGCGAGGTGCAGCGCATCAACCTGACCACGGCGCTGGGTACCTCGCTGGTCAATACCCTGTTCGTGCTGGATGAGCCCTCCATCGGCCTGCACCCGCGTGACATGGCGCGCATCAACCAGGCCATGGCCCGCCTGCGCGACGCGGGCAACACCCTGGTCGTGGTGGAGCACGATCCGGCGGTCATGCTCGCTGCCGACCGCATCCTCGACATGGGCCCAGGCCCCGGCGAGCGCGGCGGCCGCATCGTGTTCGACGGCACACCCGCGCAGCTGCGCAGCGCCGACACGCTCACCGGTCAGTACCTGTCCGGGCGGCGGCAAATCGGCTTTGGCGTCAAGCGCCGGGTCACCGAATCCACCCCCCGCCTGATCCTGGAAGGCGCACGCGAGCACAATCTTCGTAATTTGGATGTAGCCATCCCGCTGCAGCGGCTGGTGGTGGTGACCGGGGTCAGCGGATCGGGCAAGTCCACCCTGATACAGGACATCCTCGCGCCGGCCCTGCTGCGCCATTTCGGTCAGGCCACCGAATCGCCCGGAGCCCACGACCGGCTGCTGGGTGCCGATCATCTGGAGGGCGTGGTCTTCGTGGATCAGTCGCCTATCGGCAAAACGGCGCGCTCCAACCCGGTCAGCTACGTCAGCGCTTGGGACGCCATCCGTACCCTGTTCGCGCAGTCGCCCCTGGCGCAGCAGCGCGGCTACACGGCAGCCAAGTTCAGCTTCAACAGCGGCGACGGCCGCTGCCCCACCTGCGGGGGCTCGGGCTTCGAGCATGTGGAGATGCAATTCCTCTCCGACGTGTATTTGCGCTGCCTGGACTGCCAGGGGCGGCGTTACCGACCCGAGGTGCTGGAGGTGACCATCGAGCGCGCAGGCCGTTGGCTGAGCGTGGCCGACGTGCTGGAGCTGACCGTCGCTGAGGCTGCGCAATGCTTTGCTGGCGATCGCGACGTGATGCGGGCGCTACAGCCGCTGCTGGATGTGGGGCTGGAATACCTGCGGCTGGGCCAGCCGGTGCCCACGCTGTCTGGTGGCGAGGCGCAGCGCCTGAAACTCGCTGGCCATCTGGCCACCGCCGCGGCGTCCGAGCCGCGCGTGCGCCGCCCCCGCGCGACAGCCACTGTCCCGGTAACGCCGGTGCCCTGGGCAGGCAAGCCGTCAGCGCGCGCGCGAGGCACCCTGTTTTTGTTCGACGAGCCGACCACGGGGCTGCACTTCGATGACATCGCCAAGCTGATGCGGGCGTTGCGCAAGCTGCTGGAGGCGGGTCATTCACTGGTCGTGATCGAGCACAACCTGGATGTCATCCGCGCTGCCGATTGGGTGCTGGATCTGGGGCCGGAGGGGGGCGATGGCGGGGGCACGCTGGTGTTTGCCGGTCCGCCCGAGGAACTGCGCCACCACCCCAACAGCCACACTGCGGCAGCGCTGCGCGAATACGCCGAGGCCTTGGGCGAAGCGACCGCCGCCCGCGAGCCGCGCCCGGCACTGCCCGCTCCCGCGATGCGACCCGCGTCCGCGCCAGCTGCCATCCGCATCGTGCATGCGCGCGAGCACAACCTGCGCGAGCTGTCGGTGGACATCCCGCGCGGACGCTTCACCGTCATCACCGGTGTCAGCGGATCGGGCAAATCCACCCTGGCATTCGATATTTTGTTCAACGAGGGACAGCGGCGCTATCTGGAAAGTCTCAACGCCTATGCGCGCAGCATCGTGCAGCCGGCTGGCCGGCCCGAGGTGGATGCCGTCTGGGGCATTCCGCC
>CALEDU010000225.1 GCA_937949455.1 uncultured Tepidimonas sp.
CCACGGCCTTGCCCATGTGCGAGCGCAGCGCACGCAGCAGATCGCCCGTGTCCCGCTGTGCTTGCGCAAGCGTGGTGACACGGCCATGCCCCGGCACCACCACACGGGGCCGCAAAGCCTCCAGCGCCTCGAAGGTGGCCAGCCACGGTAAGCTGCGGCTGACCGCATGCATGCCGAGCACCCGATCGACGTAGACCACATCACCCGTGAAAATCACCCCTGACTGGGGCAGCCAGACCATGCTGTCGCCCGGTGTGTGACCGCCACCCCGGTGGATCAGGTGCACCGCTACCCCGCCCAGGTCCAGCCGGGTGTCCGGCTCGGTCAGCCAGCGGGTGGGCAGCACCAGTTCGGTGCCATCGAGCTTGTCTTTCAGCACGGGTGCCAACGTGCGCAGATGCTCGGGGCCGCGTGCCAGCATGTCGGCACGAGCGTTGATGTGGGCGATGATCTCGGCGCCGCGGTCGCGGAAATAGCCATTGCCTAGCCAGCGGTGATCCTGACCGCCAGTGTTGATGACCCAGCGGATGGGCTGCGGCGTGACGCGGCGCGCGGCTTGCTCGATGCGTTGTGCTGTCAGCCGGGTGGCCCCGCTGTCGATGAGCAGCGCTCCCTGGGGCGTGACCACCAACCCGAGGTTGGCGTTGAGGGCCTCGTTTTCGTAGGTACGGCCCTCGATATCGCCGACATAGGCGTACACCCCGGGGGCCACGGGCTCGAAGACGATTTCCAGCGCCTGGGCCGCGCGTCCCGTCAATGCCAGGGTCAACCCCAAAACGAGCGCGGAGCCTAGCTGCGCGAGCGCGAGCAGCCGTTTGTGGATGTCTAGGCGAAGCTGCACTCCAACTCTCCAGGTGTCATTGGGCGAGACGGGCCATCCGCAGGCGCGAGATGGCGACTCGGGCATGGGGCCTCGTTCGGCCAAGCTTGGCCCCCGTGGGGCCTCAGAACGGAATGTCGTCATCCATGTCTTCGAAGCCGCTGGCCGCCGGCGCAGGGCTTGTCTGAGGCGCGGGGCGGCTGCTCGGTCCGGCGGCGCTGCGCGCCGGAGCCGCCGCACGCGCTGCGGAGCCGCCGTCTTCGGACGGCGTGCCCATGCCCTCGCGGCTGCCCAGCAGTTGCAGTTCGGTGGCGATGATGTCCACCGTGTTGCGCTCGATGCCGTCCTGCCCTGTGTACTTGCCGTATTTCAGCCGGCCTTCGACATAGACGGGCCGGCCTTTTTTCAGGTATTCGCCGGCGATCTCGGCCAGCCGGTCGTAGAAGGTGACGCGGTGCCACTGGGTGTCTTCGACCAGCTCGCCCGAGTTGCGATCCTTGCGCCGACTGGAGGTGGCGATGCTCACGTTGGCCACGGGTTGGCCAGACGGCAGATAGCGGATTTCGGGATCTCGGCCGCAGTTGCCGACCAGGATGACTTTGTTGACCGATGCCATAGGAGGTGTCCTCGTGGTGGGGCGGATTGCACGGATGGGATCGATTGTGCCCCAATCGCTTCGATGCTCCCATCCCCTGGGTGGGGGATAGGGGCCGTCAGGTTGGCGGCAGCGCCGAGGCAGTGGACGCGGGTGGGCGCAGCCCCCAGCTGAGCAGCAGCCACAGCACGCACAGCGCCGCACCCAGGCCAAAGACACCCGCCGCCCCGCTGTGGCGCATCAGCCAGCCACCCAGCGCACCGCCCGCAAACAGCCCCAGCGACTGTAGCGTGTTGTAAACCCCCAGCGCGGCCCCCCGCGCATGTGCCGGTGCCAGCCGCGACACCAAGCTGGGCTGGCTGGCTTCCAAGGTGTTGAAGCCCAAAAAGAATACCAGCAGCCACATACCAGTGACGAGCACGCTGCTGGCTGCGTGGCTGGCGGTCCATGCCAGCCCGACTTGGGCGAGCACCAGCAGACCGATGGCGCTGCGCAGCACCGCACCCAGGTGGCCGCGCCGTTCCAGCCGGAACAGCAGCCCGCCCATGATCAAAAACGACGCCAGCAGCGCGGGCAAATAGATTTGCCAATGGTGCGCCTTGTCGATCCCGGCACCCACCAGCAGGCCAGGCACGGCCATCCACATCGCCATTTGCACCGTGTGCAGGGTCAACACCCCCACATCCAGCCGCAGCAAGTCGGCGTGGCGCAGCACCGCGCGCAGTCCACCGGGTGTGGGCGCGGTGAGTCGGGCGGGCTCAGCCGGCACCACCCATACCACGACCGCCATACCAGCCAGGGTCAGCCCCCCTGTGAGCCAGAACAAGCCCCCCAGTCCAATCGCCGCAGCCAGGGGTGGGGCGGCAACCAGCGACAGGGCAAACACCAGCGCGATACTCACCCCCACCAGGGCCATGGCCTTGGTGCGCACGGCATCGCGCGTCAGGTCGGCCAGCAGCGCGGTGACGGCGGCCGATATCGCGCCCGCGCCTTGCAGCGCCCGGGCCAGGGTCAGCATGTCCAGCGTCGTGGCGGCTGCCGCCAGCATGCTGCCCAAGGCAAACAGGCCCAACCCTCCCAGGATGACGCGTTTGCGGCCCCAACGGTCCGACGCCAGCCCCAACGGAATTTGCAGCAGTGCCTGCGCCAGGCCGTATATGCCCATGGCCAGTCCGACACGTGCCGGGTCGTCGCCTCCGGGCAGGCGGGCCGCCTCCAGCGCAAAGACCGGCAGCACCAGAAACAGCCCCAACATGCGCAGCGCAAAAATGCCCGCGAGCGCCAAACTCGCTCGGCGCTCGCTCGGCCACATGCGATCGGGGGGGGAAGGCGAAGGCGCGGAATCCACGTTGGCAGGGCGGGCAGCGACGGGTCAACAAAGCCCGCAATTGTGCCGCATCGTCAGTCGTCCAGCGCCGACGATGCGGGCTGACCATCGACGGACTCGGCGCGCAGGGCGCTGCGATAGGCACCACAGCCCAGTACCAGTCCGTTGTTCAGCGGCACCACATAGGACGACTTGGCGCGCACCTGGCCGGTGACGGGGTTGACGATGTTGTACTCGACCCAGCCGCCGCCCTGCGCAGCGCGGTGGCGTACGCTGGCAAGGAAGGCCTCGGCGTCGATCCCCGGGGCGTCGTGCACACGAGTGCCCACCTTGGCGCGATCCAGGCCCATGACACGGTAGGTACCGGCCTCATCGAGCACGAAGATATACAGGTCTCGATCGACGAAGGGGCCGTTTTTGTCGTGGAAATCTTCGGCGGCACGCTCGTAGCCGACGGCGCGAATGTGCGCCAGCGCCTTGTGCACCAGCTCATAAGCTTCGTCGGCTGTGCCCTGGCGCAGCTTCATGTGGTGCACCGCCTCGTCCAGATCGCGCGTGCGCTCCATCAGGCGGTTGGCGCGGTGCGTGGTGCGCTCCACCATGGCGGAGTTCTCGTAAGTCACCTTGTCCAGGTCGCCCACCGCGGCCACCACCACTGCCAGCGCCGTGCTTTGCTGCCGACTGGCATCGGCCATCTCGCCGATGCGCGCGGCAATGTCTCGGATGCCACGCACCAGCACATCCATCGCCTCGTTGACCGAGCGGATTTCCTGCACCGTGCCCTGCACGCGCTCGGCCGACTCAGCGATCAGTTGGCGCACCTCGTTGGCGGCCTCCTGGCTGCGCTGGGCCAGCCGGCGCACCTCGGCCGCCACCACGGCAAAGCCCCGGCCAGCCTGCCAGCGCGCGCAGCCTCCACTGCGGCGTTGAGCGCCAAAATGTTGGTTTGGAACGCGATGCCGTCGATGGTGCCGATGATTTCGGTCATGCGCTGCGAGGTGGCCTGTAACGAGCCCAAGCCACCGACGGTGTGCTGCATCAATTCGCTCGCGCGCTCGGTCTCACGGTTGAGCTCCCCAGTCAAATGCCGGATGTCCTGCGCGCTGTCGGCGTTGGTCTGTACCGTTTCGGCCACCGCACGCACGTTGCTGGTGGCCTGCTCCAGACTGGCCGCTTGCGATTGTGTGCGGTCGGCCAGTTGCTGGCTGTCTTGCACCAGTTGCAGGCCCACATGGCCCAGCACGGCCGCAGCGCTGCGCACGTCGGCGACCAGTTCGGACAGCGCCTGCAGCATGTGGCGCAGACGCAGGCTCATGTCAGCCATCTCGTCGCGGCCGGGCAACACCGCGTCGCTGGTCAAATCGCCCTCGGCGGCGCGGTCGATGGCCTCGTTCAGGTGCGCCAGACCGCCTATGGTCGCGCGATAAAAAGCCACTGTGCCATAGCTCAGCAGCAGCAGCACCAGCGTGCAGCCGGCGGCAACGATCACGCTTTCGCGCTGCAGTTGGGCACCGCGCCGGGCCCAGTCGGCGTCAAGGCTGTCCGTCAGTTCGCGCTCCAGCGCAACCTGCGCATCGATGGCACGGGTGGCCAGCGCATAAAACTCCAGTTTGTCCACGGTCATGGCCGCTGTCTTCAGGTGCGCGGCGGTGCTGCGCACCAGCTCGTCCGTGGCGCTGCGGAAGGGGCCCCAGCCGGCAGGGACAGCGGCACCGCGGCGCTGCAGCGCATCCGCCCGCTCCTGCAGGGCCGGCAGCAGAGCCTCGATTTGGTCGGCTGCCGCCGCCTGTCGCACCATGTTGGAGATGGTGACGGCGTCGGTCATCGCGTCCGGGTGCGCCAGCATCGCGGTGGCGCGGCCGCGCAGCTGGCTGGCCAGCTCACGCACCGGGGGCAAACCCTCGAAGGCCAGCGCAGCCCGGTGAGCCGTCAGGGCGTCGGCGTCGCGTTGCACGCCTGCGGCGTCGCCGATCCAGCCGCTCAGGCGTTGCAGCCGGGCCAGGGCCTGCGTGGCATCGGCATGGCGCACGGACGGGGTGCGCTGGCTGTCCTTGAGCAAGGCGTCCAGTTGCTCGCGCAGGGGGTCCCACAGGCCGCCCGTGTTCCATTCTGGATGGTTTTGCAGCCGTTCATGGACCACCCGCAATCCGTCTGCGGCTCGCTGTGCGGCTTGATCCTGAACGCTTTTCAGCGAAGCTTCGCCGGCCGCCGTGACATCGGCGGCGTCGCGCCAGTCTTGCAGTGCATGAGTCAGACCTTGCAGTGCGCGCATGGCGGCCAGGCCATTGCGGGCCTCTTCGGTGGTTTGCAGGGCCCGCCAGTTGTCGGCCATCAACAAAAAGGCCACGATCAGCATCGGCACTGCGGCAATCGCGGCCATGCCAATCATCTTGCTGGGCATGGACATCCGCCGCAGCAGTGCCACTGCGGGGGTGAAGATGTGGCTGCGCATGACGTCGAGTATCGGTCAGAATAAGACCGGGAGTGCTTTACGCCAGCGCTGCGCGCATCTGATCGATGACGGCTTTGTAGTCGGGTTTGCCGAATATGGCGCTGCCAGCGACAAAGGTATCGGCACCCGCGTCGGCCACGCGGCGGATGTTGTCGGCCTTGATGCCGCCGTCCACCTCCAGCCGGATGTCCTTGCCGCAGGCCTCGATGCGGCGGCGCGCCTGCTCCACCTTGCGCAGCGCGCTGTCGATGAAGGACTGGCCACCAAAACCTGGGTTGACGCTCATGATCAGGATCAGGTCGAGCTCGTCGATGACCCAGTCCAGCACATCCAGCGGTGTAGCCGGGTTGAACACCAGCCCGACCTGGCAGCCGCGCGCCTTGATGGACTGGATGCTGCGGTGCACATGCGTGCTGGCATCGGGGTGAAAACTCACCAGATCGGCCCCTGCGTCCATGAAGGCGTTGGCCAGCGCGTCCACCGGTTGGATCATCAGATGCACGTCGATGGGCACACGCTGCCCGTCCGCGCTGCGGGCGTGCGGGCGCAGGGCCTGGCACACCATCGGGCCAACCGTCAGGTTGGGGACATAGTGGTTGTCCATGACGTCGAAGTGGATCCAGTCCGCCCCAGCGTCGATGACGGCGCGCACCTCTTCGCCCAGGCGGGCGAAGTCGGCGGACAAAATGGATGGCGCAATGCGATAACGGTTCATGGGAGTGCTTGTGTAGGTGGAGGGATGGCTGAGGACAAGACGCACAGGACGCCAGACAGCCCCGCTATATTGTGGCGCGTTTTCCTCCCCTGTGCCGTCCGTTTTTTTCCGTTCCCCCCTCGATGCACCATGGGTGAATTCGATCTGATCCGAAACCATTTCTGGCGCGCCACATCCGCGCGGCCCGATGGCAGTGGCGTGAGGCTGGGCAATGGAGATGATTGCGCGTTGCTGGCACCAGCGCCGGGCATGGTGCTGGCGGTCTCCACCGACATGCTGGTGGCCGGGCGGCACTTTTGGCCGGATGTGGACCCCGAGGCGCTGGGGCACAAGGCGCTGGCGGTCAATCTGAGTGATCTGGCCGCCATGGGCGCGCGTCCGCTGGCCTTCACGCTGGCCTTGGCGCTGCCGCAGGCCGATCCGGCCTGGCTGGCTGCGCTGGCGCGTGGCCTGTTCGCGCTGGCCGATGCGCACGGTTGCCCGCTGGTCGGCGGCGACACCACGGCCGGCCCCCTCAACCTGTGCCTGACCGTGTTTGGCGAGGTGCCGGCACAACAGGCCAGTCGGCGCGATGCCGCCCGGGTCGGCGACGACATTTGGGTCAGCGGCACACTGGGCGACGCGCGGCTGGGCCTGGCGGTGTTGCTGGGCGAGCGCCCGGCCCCCGCCGGTGCCGACCATGCGCGCGCTCGGCTGGAGCGGCCCACGCCTCGGGTGGCGCTGGGCTTGGCGTTGCGCGGCCTCATCCATGCCGCGGCAGATGTCAGCGACGGCCTGTTGAGCGACCTGGGGCACATCCTGGCCGCCTCTGGTGTGGCCGCGCGGCTGGATGTGCAAACCCTGCTCGGCTCGGGCGCGGTGCACCCGGTGGTGCGCGCCTTGCCTCTGGCCGAGGCGCTGCGCTGCGTGCTGGCCGGGGGCGACGACTACGAGCTGGTCTTCACCGCCTCGCCCGAGCAGCGCGCGGCCGTGCAGCGCGCGGCCGAACAAGCGGCCACTCCGGTGACGCGCATCGGTCAGATCGTGGCTGGGCCGCCCGCCACCCACGCACTGGCCCCAGGGGTTGCGCGCGTGCACCTGTGCGATGCCCAGGGGCAGCTGTACCCGCTGCCGCCCGGCGTGGCATTGGGGGGATACGACCATTTCGCTACCATGCCGGTATGAGCACCGCCGTCGCCCCCCCTCCTGTATCCGTGACCGACGACGCCCCGCCGCGGGACGCGGCCTCGGTCGTCCTCATCCGTGATGGGGCACCGGGCTTGCAGGTGCTGCTGTTGCGGCGGCATCCCCATTCGCGCGTGCTGGGCGGGATGTATGTGTTCCCCGGTGGCAAGGTGGATGCCGACGACGCCGCGCCTGAATGGGCTGCGTTGCTGGACCAGCCGCCGTCGAGCTTGCTGGAACGGCTCGGCGAGCCCGCGCTCTCGCCGGCTGCCGCGCAGGCGCTGTTCGTCGCCGCCGCCCGCGAACTGTGGGAGGAGGCTGGCGTGGCCTTGGTGGACGTCCCGCTGCCCCGCGTCGCGGACGAGCCTGCCGATGCCGCTCGCCCCTGGCGCACACGGCTGGCCCAGGCCGGCGCGCGCCTCACCACGGCGGCGCTGCGCCCCTGGTCGCGCTGGATCACCCCACGCAACCCGCCCGTGGGCACACCGCGCTTCGACACCCGTTTCTTCCTCGCCTGTCTGCCCCGAGGCGCGCAGGCTCGGCACGACGCCTTCGAGGCCAGCGACAGCGCCTGGATGACACCGCGCGAGGCCCTAGCCCGTTATTGGGCGCGCGAGATCGAACTGATCCCGCCCCAGCTCATGGGGCTGGCGCAACTGGCCCGGCATGCCGATGCCGCGTCGGCGTGGGCCGAGGCGGCCGATCGCGCGCCCCCGTGCATACTGCCGCAGCCC
>CALEDU010000226.1 GCA_937949455.1 uncultured Tepidimonas sp.
CCGCCCCGTCCCCTCGGGGGCTGTTCGTGATCTTTGGCTCGACCTTCTTCGAGCTGGTGGGCACCTTCATGCTCACGCCCTGGTTGATCCTGCGCCTGACCGAGCAGGGAGCCCCGACGGCGCTGATTGGGGTGTTTGCCGCCAGCGCCTGGGCGGGCATTTTGCTGGTCACCCCGTTTGCCTCGGCGCTGACGCGCGCCTTGGGGCGACGTCCGGCGCTGTGGCTGTCGGGGGCGGTACCGGTGCTCGCGGGCATCGGCTACGGCCTGCCGCTGGAAGGCTCGGCGGCGCTGGCGCTGTGGTTTGCCCTGAAGGTGCTGGCGGGCATGGCCTCGGGCCTGCGCTGGGTGCTCGCCGAGGCGCTGGTCGCCGAGTTCGCCCCTGCCTCTTTACGGGGACGTGCCGTTGGGTTGTTCGAAACGATGGTGGGCGCCACCTTCGTGATTGGGCCGATGCTGCTGGCCGCCGACGGACCGTCCAGCCCTGCCGCCCTGTGGCTGTCGGTGGCGCTGCTGGTCGTAGGGCTGGTGTGGGCATTCTTCATCCCCCCGCTGCCGCCGGAGCCGGACACGCACGAGGCCCACGTTGGCTGGCGCGGGGTCTGGGCGGCGCTGCGCGCCCACCCCGTCATCATGGCGGCAGGCTTTTGTGGTGGCTTCTTCGAAAGTGGCCTGACTGCCATCCTGCCGTTGTACGGGTTGGCGCTGGGTTTGGGCGCTGCCGCGGCTGCCCTGTTGGTGTCGGCCAGCGGGCTGGGCAGCGCGATGTGGATGCTGCCGGCCGGTGCGCTGGCCGGCGCTGCCCTGCAATGGGCGCCGCGCGTGGGCTTTCCGGCGCTGCAGCTGACCGTGGCTGTGGCATGTCTGGTGCTGTTGGCGCGGGCACGGGCCAGCCACCGGCTGTGAGCCCGTTGTCGCCGATTGCCGGGCGGTGCAGGACGCAGCGGGGCGCCTCAGGGCGCGCGGGCCATGTCAGCGGCTGCGCCACCGGTCGGCGCCGGTTTGGCCTGGGAGTGTGGCCGGTCGATCCACCAGTCGGCGATACCCCCGCCGACCCACATGCCCACCAGCGTCACCCATGCCGTCAGCGCGAAGATGGCCCCTCCGGTCATGCCCGCACCGACCGCGCAGCCGCCCGCCAGCATCGAGCCGAAACCCATCAGCATCGCACCGACGATGTAGCGTGGCATCGTGTAGGCGCCGCTGAAGCCTTCCAGTTTCCACTCGTGTCCGACCAGCGCACCCGCCAGCGAGCCGAGGAATACCCCTGGCATCAGCCCGAGGCCGAAGGACCACGGTTTGTTTGGCTCGGCCAACACGCGCATCAGCCACTCGGCCGACGGCCCGCTGAAGGTCATGCCCTGGATCTGCACCGGCTCGAACGAGTGCGCCATCACCTGGTAGCTAAAACACCAGGCCAACGCCACCATCAGCCCAGTGGACGCGCCACCGACCCACTTCCAAAAGTTCCAGCCGCTGCGCGCCGCAAACACCAACGCCGCAGCCATCCACACCAGTCCAAACAGCAGCCCGACTTTGGGTCCGCCGCCCACCAGCGCCAGCAGGTCGCGCGCCGGGCCGCCTTCCACCATCCACCAACGGCTGACTTCCTCGCGCCACGGGGCCAGCGCCCCGGACAGCGATGCCTGCGCCGTCACCGCAAAGATGAGTCCCGACAACAAGGCACGCAGGTTGCCGTTGGCTGACAACACCAGCAGCCGGCTGGCGCAGCCACGCGTCATCACCATGCCCACACCGAACAGCAGCCCGCCCACCAGCGCGCCCGACAGGCTGCCGCGTGCCGAGAGTTGGCGGGCACTGGAGACATCCAGCCAGCCCAGCAGAATCATGCTCTGCACCGCGACCACCGCCGTGGAAAAGGCCAACAACCACACCGCCAGTTTGTCACCAAAGCGGCGATGCCAAAACTCGATCACCGCGGCACGCAGGCAAAACTTGGAGCGCTGTCCAAAGAAGCCGAACCCCAGTCCCAGCAACAGCCCTCCCCACGCGAGCACAGCGGGCTCGCCCCAACGCTCAATCCACGCTGCCATGTCCATGGCTGCCCTTTCATCGGTACATTCGGATGCAGCGATGATGTGGTCGATCCAGCACCTCGAGGTTGATGCGCATCAAGAGCCAAGGCTGGACTCGATTTGGGCGTTGCAATCGCACCCACGGCCTGCGGCGATCCAGCGCGCCAACGCCGGCCGCGCCAAAGCCGACAGCCTGCGCCCCAGCGGTCCTTGCCCCCAACCCAGTACTTCCCCTGGCGCGGTCAAGGCACCGCAACGGTAGCGGCGCTCGGCCTCTGCCCAGCGCAAAGCTGCGCAGGGGCCGCGTCGGCGGCGGCTGAGCAGCCAGCCGATCGGACACGGCTCGATCAGGCAGCACACGCCACAGCCATTGCACGGCG
Organism: uncultured Tepidimonas sp.; assembly: GCA_937949455.1. GTDB lineage: Bacteria > Pseudomonadota > Gammaproteobacteria > Burkholderiales > Burkholderiaceae_C > Tepidimonas. The sequence continues at coordinate 2,416 of CALEDU010000226.1, forward strand.
CTCCCCAGGCCGGCTTGGCCGGGGCGTCCGGCTCGATCCACACCACGCGCCCTGGATCGTTCATGGGTCGTGTGCGCTCAGGCGCTGCGCGACAGCACCGCGGCCAGCGCCTGACCCGTGTGGGTGCCCAGGCGCACCAGATCCTCGGGGGTGCCGGCGCCGACCAACCGGCCGCCGCCCGCGCCCCCCTCCGGCCCCAGGTCCAACACCCAGTCGGCCTCGGCGATCAGGTCCAGGTCGTGCTCGATGACCACCACGCTGTGCCCGGCGTCAACCAAGCGGTGCAGCACGCGGATGAGCTTGTCCACATCCGCCATGTGCAGGCCGACGGTGGGCTCGTCCAGCACATACAGGGTGTGTGGCGTCTTCTGCCCGCGGCGGCCGATGTCGTCGCGCACCTTGGTCAGTTCGGTCACCAGCTTGATGCGCTGGGCCTCGCCACCCGACAGGGTGGGGCTGGGCTGGCCCAGCGTCAGGTAGCCCAGGCCAACGTCGCGCAGCAAATGCAGCGGGTGGGCGATCGACGGCAACGAGGCGAAGAAGTCCACCGCCTCGTCCACCGACAGGGCCAGCACATCGCCGATCGACTTGCCGCGCCAGGTGACGGCCAATGTCTCGGGGTTGAAGCGCGCCCCGTGACAGGCCTCGCACGGCACCTTGACATCGGGCAGAAAGCTCATCTCGATGGTGCGCACGCCCTGTCCCTCGCAGACCGGGCAGCGCCCTTCGCCCGTGTTGAATGAAAAGCGCCCTGGCCCGTAGCCGCGCGCCTTGGCCTCCAGCGTCTCGGCATACAGCTTGCGGATGGTGTCCCAAAACCCGATGTAGGTGGCTGGGCAGGATCGCGGGGTCTTGCCGATCGGGGTCTGGTCCACCTCCAGCACGCGGTCCACGGCCTCGGCCCCCTCCAGACCGCTGCAACCGCTCCAGGCGACGGCGCGCGCGCGGCGCTGCGCCAGCGCCGCCGCCAGGTTGGTCAGCAGCACGTCGCGGGCCAGCGTGGATTTGCCCGATCCGCTCACACCGGTGACAGCGACCAACCGGTGCAACGGGAAGGTGACA
>CALEDU010000227.1 GCA_937949455.1 uncultured Tepidimonas sp.
CTGGCCGAGCCGCGCTTCGTGCAGCTGGTCGATGCGGCCAGTGCACAGCAGGTGTTGTCGGGCGCGGCCAGCACCGGCACGCCGGTGATGGTGTTCGTCGGCAACCCCGGGGTGATCCAGATCCACACCGGGCCGGTGAACAGGGTCGCCGTGATGGGGCCGTGGCTGAACGTGCTCGATCCCGGCTTCAACCTGCACCTGCGCGAGGACCATATCGCCTCGGCCTGGGTGGTGCGCAAACCCACCTGCGACGGCCTGGTGACCTCGCTGGAACTGTTCGACGCGCGGGGCGAGACCATCGCCATGTTCTTCGGCGAGCGCAAGCCCGGCCGACCTGAGCTGTGCGCCTGGCGCGAGCTGATCGACGGCCTGATGGGCGACCGCGCCGACTTCGAGGAGGCGCCATGCGCGTCATGACATCGTGCGTCGCACGCCGCGGCTGGTTGCACGGTGCAGCAGCCACCCTGGCCGCGCCCCTCTTGGCGGCTTTTGCCGGGTCGCGAGCCTGGGCATCCGCCGAGCGCCGCATCGTCAGCGTGGGTGGCGCGCTGACCGAGACGCTGTATGCACTCGGCGCGCAGGCCGAGCTGGTGGGCGTGGACACGACATCGCTGTACCCGCAAGCCGCGCGCCAGCTGCCCAGCGTGGGCTACGCGCGCGCGCTGTCGGCCGAGGGCGTGTTGTCGCTGCGCCCCACCCTGGTGGTGGCCAGCGAGGAGGCCGGGCCGCCGGCCGTGCTGCGGCAGATCGAGTCGGCCCAGGTGCCGCTGATGCTGCTGCACACCGACTACCGCTTCGAGGGCGTGCTGACCCGCACGCTGCGGCTGGCCGGACTCTGCGGACGCGTGCAGGAGGGGCGGGCACTGGTTGCCGAGATGGAGCGCAGCTGGTCGCAGACGCAGGCGGTGCTCGCACGCCGCGCCAGCGTCGGCAAAGCCGCACCTCGCGTGCTGTTCGTGCTGTCGCACAGCATGGCCCAGGTGCGCGTGGCCGGCAGCGGCACCGCGGCCGACGCGATGATCCGCTACGCCGGCGGCGTCAACGTGCTGGGCCACGTGGAGGGCTACAAGCCGCTGACGCCCGAAGCTGCCATCGCCGCCGCGCCCGACCTCATCCTGGCCACCGAACAGGGCTTGCAGGCTGCCGGCGGCATCGACGGCCTGCTGAAGGCGCCCGGCCTGGCGCAGACGCCCGCCGGCCGCGCCCGGCGCGTGGTGGCGCAGGACGCGCTTGTCCTGCTGGGCTTCGGGCCCAGGCTGCCGCAGGCGGTGGCGGCGCTGGCCGAGGCGCTGCACGGGAAGCTGGCATGAGCACGGCCGTGTCGCCGGGCCCGGCGCAGGGTGTGGCGCCGCGAGGCCTGCGCCTGCCTCGGCCGGGTACGGCCGGTGGGGCTCTTGCCGTCGCCCTGCTGCTGGCGCTGGCCGTGGCGGTGCAACTCGGCGCGGTGCCCGTGGCCCCCAGCGACTGGTGGGCCTGGGCCAGCGACGCACCCAGGAGCGGCGGCGCCTACGTGCTGTGGGAACTGCGCCTGCCGCGCGCGCTGCTGGCCGCCTGCGTCGGCGCCGCGCTGGGGCTGGCCGGCGCGCTGACGCAGGGCCTGTTCCGCAACCCGCTGGCCGACCCCGGGCTGCTGGGCGTCACCAGCGGGGCCGTCTGCGCGGTGGCGCTGGTGCTGACCGTCTTCGCCGCATCGGCGGCGGCGGTGCCGCCCGCCTGGCGCGTGTGGGTACTGCCGCTGTCGGCCTTTGGCGGTGCGCTGGCGGTCTGCTTCGGGCTGGAACGGCTGGCGCGCTGGCTCACGCCGGGCTCGGTGGCCGGGCTGCTGCTCACCGGGCTGGCGCTGAACGCGATGGCCGGCGCCGTGGTCGGCCTGTGCACCTACCTCGCCACCGACGAGCAGCTGCGCAGCCTGACCTTCTGGACACTGGGCTCCATCGCCGGCGCGAACTGGCAGGTGGTGGCTGTGCTGGCGGTGGCGCTGGCGGCCGGGCTGTGGCAGGCGCGGCGGCTGGCGCATGCGCTGAACGCGCTGGCGTTGGGCGAAGCGGCGGCCGTCCATGTGGGCGTGGACGTGGCGGGCCTGCGCACGCGGCTGATCGTCATCGTCGCGCTGCTGTGCGCGCTGGCGGTGGCCTGGTGCGGCCTGATCGGCTTCATCGGCCTGATGGCGCCCCACCTGGTGCGCGGCTGGGCCGGCAGCGACCACCGGCGCGTGCTGCCCCTGGCCATGGGCGCCGGCGCGCTGCTGCTGGTGCTGGCCGACACCGTGGCGCGCACGGTGGCCATCCCGGCCGAAGTGCCGGTGGGCATCTTCACCGCGCTGCTGGGCGCACCGATGTTCCTGTTGATGCTGCGCGGCATGGCGCGCCAGCAAGGAGGGCATGCATGACCGACGTTCAAGCTTCCGATCTGCTGCACCTGCAGGCCGCCGTCACGCGCGTGCCGGGCCGCAGCTTCGGGCCCTTCGACCTGGCCCTGCGTGCCGGCGAGCGCGTGGCCATCCTGGGCCCCAGCGGCGCCGGCAAATCCACGCTGCTGCGGCTGATGGCCGGCGAGCGTGGGGTGCATGGCGGACGCGCACTGTTCGAGGCCCGTGCACTGGCGCAGTGGCCGGCGCGTGCGCTGGCGCTGCGGCGGGCGGTACTGCCGCAGTCGCACGCGGTGGCTTTCGGCATGCCGGTGGAACTGGTGGTGTCGCTGGGGCGCATCGCGTGCGAATCCAGCGGCCGGGCCGACCGACGGCAGGCCGAGATCGTATCCCACGCCCTGCAGGCCGCCTGCGCCGGCCACCTGGTCGGCCGGCGCTTCGACACCCTGTCCGGCGGTGAACAAGCCCGCGTGCAGTTGGCGCGTGTGCTGGCGCAGCTGTGGGATGCGCATGGCGGGCTGCTGCTGGTAGACGAACCGCTGGCCGCGCTGGACCCCGGCCTGCAGTTCGAGCTGATGGATGCGCTGCGCGACTTCGCGCAGGCACGAGGGCATGCCCTGGTAGCCGTGCTGCACGACCTGAACCAGGCGCTGGCGGGCTTCGAGCGGCTGTGGCTGGTGCAGGACGGCCGGCTCGTGGCCGACCTGCCGGCCGACCGCGCGGCGGTGCCCCCTCTGGAGCGCCTGTTCGGCATCGCCCTGCGCTGTATCGAAATCGATGAGGGACGCATCGCCGTGCTGGCCCATCGCGCGAAGCCTGCTGCCGCCGATGCAGCACTCCGGCCTGTCACGGCTTTGGCGGCCTGATGGATGCCGCGATGACGAGGCGCCGCCCAGGAACCTTCGCCATGGTGTGCGCAGCGCATGCTGCGCTGGTCTGGGCCTTGCTATCGCTGGGGCCCGCGGCGTCACCGTCGACTTCACGAACTGCGGCACAGCTCGAACGGTGGGTGGTGTCGGTGGTATTGCACCCTGCCCCCCGGCTGCCCGCCGCTGCCCCGGCCGCCACATCAACGGCGGCGAAGGCGGCAAAACCGCCGCCGTTGCAGCCCTTGCCCACGCCCGTGCAGGCGGCGGCCCTG
>CALEDU010000228.1 GCA_937949455.1 uncultured Tepidimonas sp.
GGATGGCCGCGATATAGCCACCGGGGCCGGCGCCAATGACGACGACGTCAAATGCTTGTGCCATGAGGGTTACTCCGTCGCGTCAGATATTGAACAACAGGCGCGCGGGGTCTTCCAGCGCCTCCTTCATCGCCACCAGGCCCAGCACGGCCTCGCGCCCATCGATGATGCGGTGGTCGTAGGACAGGGCCAAGTAGTTGATCGGGCGAATCACGACCTGGCCGTTTTCCACCACAGGGCGCTCTTTGGTCGCATGTACGCCCAGAATGGCCGATTGCGGTGGGTTGATGATGGGGGTAGACAACATAGAGCCGAACACGCCACCGTTGGAGATGGAGAAGGTGCCGCCGGTCATTTCGTCGATGCCGAGTTTGCCCTCCGCCGCACGCTTGCCGAAGTCGGCAATTTTTTTCTCGATGTCGGCAAAGCCCATTTGGTCGGCATTGCGCAGAATGGGCACCACCAGCCCACGCGGCGAACCCACCGCAATACCGATGTCGAAGTAGCCGTGATAGACGATATCGTTGCCATCTACGCTGGCATTGAGGATGGGGTATTTTTTGAGCGCATGCACTGCGGCTTTGACAAAGAAGCTCATGAAGCCGAGCTTGACGCCGTGCTCCTTCTCGAAACGCTCCTGATATTTCTTGCGCAGCTCCATCACCGGGGCCATATTGACCTCGTTGAACGTGGTCAGGATGGCGTTGGTGGCCTGCGACTGCAGCAGCCGCTCGGCAATACGCGCGCGCAGGCGGGTCATCGGCACGCGCTGCTCGGGCCGATTGGCCAAATCGGCTGGCAGCCCCACCGGCGCGCTGACCTGTGGCAGCACCTTGGCGGGCGCTCCGGTCGGGATCGCTGCTGGAGCCGCAACGGCTGGTGAAGGCTTGGGCGCAGCTACGGCCGCCAGCACGTCGCCCTTGGTCACACGGCCGTCCTTGCCTGTGCCGACCACCGAGCCGGGAGCCAGGCCATGGTCGGCCATCAGCTTGGCGGCAGCGGGCATGGCAACGCCAGCCATGGCGCCTGCGGCGGCCGGTGCAGCACTCACCGCGGGGGCTGCCGGTGGCGCGGAAGCTGCTGCAACGGGCGCTGGGGCCGCTGTGGCGTCCGCCCCCGCCTTGCCTTGCGTATCGACCTTGGCGATGACCTGGTCAGATACCACCGTGCCGCCATCCCCCACGACGATTTCAGCCAGCAACCCCGCCGCGGGGGCCGGCACCTCGAGCACGACCTTGTCGGTTTCGATCTCGATCAGGATTTCATCTGCGGCAACCGGCTCACCGACTTTCTTCTTCCATTGCAGCAGCGTGGCTTGCGCCACCGACTCGGACAACTGCGGCACTTTCACTTCAACGATCGACATGTTGTGTTCTTCCTCAGCGAATGCGTACAAAGGGGCGCCTCACCCGCGCGCGGCACCGCGCCTGCGTGAAGCGCTCTCGTCTTACTTGGACAGGATGAAGCCCTTGAGCCGGGCGAAGGCCGCCTCGACCAGCGCCTTTTGTTGCTCTTGATGCAAGTGGGCATATCCCACCGCAGGCGAAGCGGATGCCGCCCGACCGGCATAACCCAGGCGCTGGCCATCCAGCATGTTTTCGTGGATGTTGTGCTGCACGAAGAACCAGGGACCTTGATTCTGCGGCTCATCCTGGCACCAAACGATGTCAGCAGCATTGGGGTAGCGCCGCAACTCGGCCGCGAAAGCCCTATGCGGGAACGGATAGAGCTGCTCGATGCGCACGATGGCGACGTCGTCGGCACCCTTTTCCTCACGTTTTTTCGCGAGGTCGTAGTACACCTTGCCCGAGCAGACGATGACTCGCTTGACGCGCTGCGCGTTCTTGACGATCTCGGCGTTTTGCTCTGGGATCACGGTTTGGAACCCGCCCTTGGTGAAGTCGGAAATCGGCGAGGTAGCATCCTTGTTGCGCAGCAGCGACTTGGGCGTAAAGACGACGAGCGGCTTGCGCAAGTTGCGCACCATCTGGCGGCGCAGCACATGGAAAATTTGGCTGGCCGTCGTGGGCTGAACCACCTGCATGTTGGTGTCGGCTGCCAGCTGCATGAAGCGCTCGATGCGTGCCGAGCTGTGCTCCGGCCCCTGCCCTTCGTAGCCGTGCGGCAGGAACAGCGTAATGCCATTGACTCGGCCCCATTTGACCTCGCCTGAGGCGATGAACTGATCGATGACCACCTGCGCGCCATTGGCAAAGTCGCCGAACTGTGCCTCCCAGATGACCAGGGTATTGGGATCGCTCGACGCATAGCCGTATTCGAAGCCCAATACCGCCTCCTCCGAAAGGATGGAGTCGATGACGGTGAATGGAGCTTGGTTCTCCGCGACGTTTTGCAGCGGGATGTAGGTGCCTTCATCCCACTTCTCGCGATTCTGGTCGTGGATCACAGCATGGCGGTGGGTGAAGGTGCCACGGCCGCAGTCCTCGCCAGACAGGCGCACGGCGTAGCCACTGGCCACGAGCGAAGCAAACGCCATGTGCTCACCCATGCCCCAGTCGACATTGATCTCGCCTCGGCCCATAGCGGCACGATCGGCCAGCACTTTTTTGACCAATGGGTGCGGGGAGATATTGTCCGGGACGGTTGTGATGCGCTCGGCCAGCCTTTTCCACTCTGCCAGCGGGATGGCCGTGTCAGCTACGTCTGTCCACTTCTTGCCTAGAAACGGCGACCAATCGACGGCGTACCTGCTTTTGTAGTTGGTGAGCACCGGATCGACGGTGCGACGACCTTCGTCCAGCATGGCTCGGTAGGCTTTGACCACCCGATCCGGTCCGTCTGGTGGCAGGATGCCTTGCGTCACCAACTTGTCGCCGTAGAGTTTGCGTGTGCCAGGGTGTTGCGCAATCTTTTTGTACATCAGCGGCTGGGTCAGCGACGGCGTGTCCTGCTCGTTGTGGCCCAGCTTGCGGAAACAAACGATATCGATGACGACATCCTTGCGAAAGGTCTGGCGGTATTCGACCGCCAGTTGAGTGGCAAGCACGACCGCCTCCGGATCGTCGCCATTGACATGCAGCACCGGCGCCTCGATCATCTTGACGACGTCGGTGCAATACAGCGTCGAGCGGCTGTCGCGTGGGTCGGAAGTGGTAAAGCCGATCTGATTGTTGATGACGATGTGTACCGTGCCGCCGGTGTAGTAGCCGCGGGTCTGGGCCAGCGCCAGCGTCTCCATCACGACACCCTGGCCGGCAAAGGCAGCATCACCATGTACCAGCACCGGCAGCACCTGGTCACCGGCACGGTCGCCACGGCGGTCCATGCGGGCGCGCACCGACCCCTCGACCACCGGGTTGACGATCTCCAGATGCGAGGGGTTGAACGCCAGGCTCAGGTGCACCGGACCGCCAGAGGTCGAGACGTCAGAGCTGAAGCCTTGGTGATATTTCACGTCACCAGCGGGCAGATCCTCTGGTGCCGTGTGTTCGAACTCGGCAAACAGGTCCTTGGGCATTTTGCCCATCACATTGACCAGCACATTCAGGCGCCCACGGTGCGCCATACCAATGACGATTTCTTGCACGCCTTGGGCACCCGCGCGCTGGATCAGCTCGTCCATGGCGGCGATGAAACTCTCGCCCCCTTCGAGCGAAAAGCGCTTTTGCCCCACATACTTGGTGTGCAGATAGCGTTCCAGTCCCTCGGCCGCAGTCAGGTTTTCCAGGATATGTTTTTTTTGCTCGGCGGTGAAATTGGGCTTGCTGCGAATGCTCTCCAATTTTTCCTGCCACCAGCGCTTTTGCTTCTGGTCGCTGATGTACATGTACTCGGCACCGATCGTGCCGCAGTAGGTCTCGCGCAGCGCGTTGAGCAGCTCGCGCAGCGACATGGTTTCTTTACCGAAATACGTGTTACTGGTGTTGAACACCGTCTCCAGGTCGGCATCGGTAAACCCGTAGAACCCCGGATCCAGCTCGGGGATGGCCTCGCGCTCGGCGCGCTTGAGGGGATCCAGATTGGCCCAGCGGACCCCGATGTTGCGGTAGGCGGCGATGAGCTGCTGGGTGGCTACGCGCTTGCGCCCCAGATCGGATTCGGCACCGCGAGCGGTCACCACCGGGGTGGTGCCCTGTTTGGCCATCTCGGCGAACGCCGCGATCACAGGCATGTGCGGTATGTCGCGGGCATCGCTGCCATCGACTGCAGGCACGTGCTGCAGCGCATCGAAGTAATCGCGCCAGGATTCGGGCACGCTGGTGGGGTCGGTGAGATATTTTTCGTACAACTCCTCGACATACGGCGCATTGCCGCCGAAGAGGTACGAATTGCCGTTGAAGGCTTGATAGACGCTCGTCGTCACGCTCATGGAATCGCTGACCTCCGTCTCCCTGCAGGAGACTTGCTGGTTGGAACAACCTTCCGCGACACGGCTGTACCGGTTGGCGGATGCGACAGTGACACTGGAAGGGCCTGTGCAGGCCTGCATTGTGCCACCAAAGGATACGACGGTGGGATTGATCGCGCGCCGCAGTGGATCAAGGATGCCGCGGTGCGAGCCGGCGGCCGTTCGCAATGCCTCCGGATTCGTCGAGCTCGATGGCAATTTGCGTGCAGACCGTGCGGCACAGGGCGACCGCCTGCTCGCTCTGAACACGGTAGTAGACTTGTGTGCCTTCTTTGCGCTTGGCGAGCACGCCAGCCCGGTACAGCAGGTTGAGGTGCTGCGACAGATTGGGTTGTGTGGTTTCGATTTCGGCCAGCAGCTCCGACACCGACTTTTCCTTGTCGCACAGGGCGTTGAGGATGCGCAGCCGGGTCGGCGTGGAGAGAATGCCAAAAAGCTCAGCCGCCAGCTCGAAAACGCGCTTTTTGTCGACGTCGGCTTCGGTGTCGGTCAGTTGTTGCATGGGCGTTGAGGCAGACCAAGTCATCTACATCATACCCACAAACCGACCGAACCCCCAAAACTGGGGTGAAGTCATTCAGCTGGCGCGCATCAGTTCACGAATCTGCTGCAAGGCGCTGGGATCGTCTAGGGTGGTCAGATCGCCGGGATCGCGGCCCTCGCACACGGCCTGGATGGCGCGCCGCAGCAACTTTCCGCTGCGCGTCTTGGGCAGCAGTTGCACAAAGCGCACGCGCGCCGGGCGGGCTACCGCACCCAGCTGTTCGTCCACCACCTTCATGATTGCAGCCTCGAGCTGGAGCGCGTTCGCCTCGGTTGCCGCCAGCGATGGATCCTTGAGGACCGCAAAAGCGACGGCGACCTGACCCTTGAGCGCGTCAGCCACGCCGACCACCGCCACCTCGGCCACCGCTGGGTGGCTGGAGATGCTCTCCTCGATCTCGCGTGTGCCCAGGCGGTGGCCGGCCACGTTGATGACATCGTCGGTGCGGCCAAGGATGTAGTAGTAACCGTCGGCGTCGCGCACTCCCCAGTCGAAGGTGCTGTACATCTGCCGCCCGGGAATGCTGGACCAATAGGTTTTGACGTAGCGTTCATCGTCACCCCAGACAGTCTGCAGACAGCCTGGCGGCAACGGATATTGCACCGCGATCACACCCTTGCGATCCGGCTCGTGGATCTCCTCGCCGGTGTTTTCGTCGATCAGGCGCACGTCGTAGCCGTAGACGGCCTTGCCGGGGGAGCCGAACTTGGTCGGCGCGGGTTCGATGCCGTTGCAGATCGCCAGGATTGGCCAGCCCGTCTCGGTCTGCCAGTAGTTGTCGATGACCGGCTTGCCCAGTGCCTGCGCGATCCAGGTGGCGGTGGGCTCGTCGAGCGGCTCGCCGGCCAGGAACAGCGCGCGCAGGCTGCTCAGGTCGTATTGGGTCAAGTAGGCCGGATCCTGTTTTTTCAGCACGCGCGCGGCGGTGGGTGCCGTGAACATGATGCTGACGCGGTAGTCCTGCACCAGGCGCCACCAGATTCCGGCGTCGGGCCGGATCGGCGTGCCTTCGTACATGATGGTGGCCATGCCGTTGAGCAGCGGGCCGTAGATGATGTAGCTGTGCCCGACCACCCAACCGATGTCGCTGGTGGAGAAGTAGGTCTCGCCCGGGTTGGCCATGTAGATGTGGCGCATCGAGGCGGCCAGCGCCACCGCATAGCCACCGGTGTCGCGCTGCACCCCCTTGGGGCGGCCGGTGGTGCCGCTGGTGTAGAGGATGTAGCTCGGGTGGGTGCTGTCCACCCACTCGCACGGCACCTGCGCATTCAGATGCTGCGCGCGCAGCGTGGCGTAATCGGCATCGCGACCCGCGACCGGGTCTAGCGCCGCCAGCCCGCGGTCGACCATCAGGACGCGTGCGGGTTTGTGAGCCGACAGGCGGATCGCCTCATCCAGCAGATGTTTGTACGGGACCACTTTGCCCCCGCGCATGCCCGCATCGGCACTGACGATAACCGTGGGCGCGGCGTCGTCGATACGGCTGGCGAGGCTGTGGCTGGCAAAGCCGCCAAAGACCACGGAATGGATGGCCCCGATGCGCACGCAGGCCAGCATGGCGAATGCGGCCTCGGGAATCATCGGCATGTAGATCAGCACGCGGTCACCCGTGCTTACGCCCAGCGAGCGCAAGATGGCGGCCATGCGCTGCACTTCGGTGTGCAGCTCGCGAAAGGTGTAGGCGCGTTCCACGCCGGTCTCGGTGGAGACGTAGATCAGCGCGTTCTGGTCCGCACGCGTGGCCAGGTGGCGGTCCAGCGCGTTGTGGCACAGGTTGGTCAGCCCGCCCTCGAACCAGCGCACAAAAGGTGGATGGTCGTCATTGCACACCCGTTCGAACGGCCGTTGCCAGTCGATCAGGCGGGCCTGTTCGGTCCAGAAGGCGTCGCGCTCGTCGATCGAACGACGGTAAAACGAGTCGTACAGGGCGCTGCTCATGGGCGTCTCCAGCACAGGGGCATCAAGGTCAAAATCTCTGACGATTATGGGTCGTCGGCTTTCGCTGGCCTGACAGGGCAAACGCCCTCCCCATTCAGCTCTTGCTCAGCGACTGCAATTGGCGTAAGCTTCGCACATGGCCAATATGTCGCTGACAACGTCTCTCGCCGCACAAGCCGCTTTCCCGGCGAGCGCGGCGTCGGGGGCTGTCCAAATCTTGGTGTTGCGCAAGGCATTGCAATTGCAGCAACAAGGGGCGCTGGCGCTGCTCAATGCCCTGCCACAACCCACCCCGGTGGGGGATTTGCCGCTGGCCACCCACGGTAGCCTGGGAACCCAGGTCAACGTGATGGTGTGATGATGGTACAGTCTCGGTTGGCTGCGGCTGGCCGGCTGACTTTGCTTGACCCTAAGAGCAAGCTCCTTCGTGGGAGTGTGCTGCTGTGGTGCATGGTGGGTGATGCAGGGTTCGAACCTACGACCCCTGCCGTGTGAAGGCAGTGCTCTACCGCTGAGCTAATCACCCGGTCAGTGGGCAAGATTATAGCGTATTTTTAACGCATCTCGGCCCTGTCCTGCTGCAGCCATGCCATGGGCTGTGGCTCCTCGACACGTCGCCATACCGTACGGCCCTTGGACTCCTTGTCGAGTGCTTCCAGCATTGCGGCGTGCTCGGTCCGTTCGGCCTCGCTGGCTGGCAGCACAGGCAATTCGAAGGCAGTCAGATCACACCGCTCGAGCAGACCGGTCGTTCCCGTATCGTGCTGCAGCTCGATGATCAAGGACTCTTGCCCTCGGGTCATGTAGATGTAAACGTCGGCAAGCAGCTGCGCGTCGAGCAGCGCACCATGAAGCTGGCGGCCGGAGTTGTCCACCCCCAGTCGATCGCACAGGGCGTCCAGCCCGTTGCGCTTGCCCGGCCATAGTTCTTTGGCCATGACCAGGGTATCGATCACTCCGCCGACCAGACTCCGGGTCGGCCCCAGCCCCAGGCGGCCAAATTCCGCATCTAAAAAACCCAGATCGAAGGGGGCGTTGTGAATGACCAGCTCGGCCCCCCGCAAGTAGTCGAGCAGCTCGGCAGCGATGTCGGCAAAGCGCGGCTTGTCTGCCAAAAAATCCAGCGTGATGCCGTGCACGCGCAAGGCATCTTCGTGGATGTCGCGCTCCGGGTTCAGATAGAAATGCCGGTTGTTGCCGGTGAGCTGGCGGTTGACCAGTTCCACACAGCCGATTTCGATGATGCGGTCACCATCCTGGGGGGACAGGCCGGTGGTTTCGGTGTCGAGGACGATCTGGCGCATGGGCCCCAGCCTCAGTGCCGCTCGCGGGCATGGTTGATGGAGTAACGCGGAATCTCGACCGTGACGTCGTGTGTGCCCAGCCGCGCCTGGCAACTGAGCCGCGACTGGGGCTCCAGCCCCCAGGCCTTGTCGAGCATGTCCTCCTCCTCTTCCGTCGCAGGATTGAGCGATTCGAAGCCCTGGCGCACGATGACGTGACAGGTGGTGCAAGCACAGCTCATTTCGCACGCGTGCTCGATTTCAATATCGTGATCGAGCAGCGCCTCGCACAAGCTGGTGCCGGTGGGGGCATGGAGGGTGGCGCCTTGCGGGCAGTACTCGGGGTGGGGCAAAACGGTGATCGTGGGCATTCAGAGATTCTCCACATGCCGGCCCGCCAGGGCCTGGGCAATGCTGCGGTTCATGCGGCGGGCGGCGAAGTCCTCGGTGCCTTTGGCCAAGGCCTCGGTCGCGGCATCGATGGCGGCGGCATCCGTCCTGGTGCGCGCGGATTCGACAGCCGCCATCAGGGAGAGCACCGCAGCGCGCTCGTCATCGGTCAGCAGGTCGCCATCGGCAGCCAGAGCGCTGCGGGTCGCCTCCAGCATCCGTTCGGCCTCGACGCGGGCCTCGATCAGGGCCCGGGCCTGCATGTCTTGCTGCGCCGTGGCAAAGCCGTCTTGCAGCATACGGGCTATGTGTTCGTCGGTCAGACCGTAGGATGGCTTGACATCGATGTGGGCTTCGACACCGGTGCTTTGCTCGCGCGCACTGACGGTCAGCAGGCCGTCGGCGTCCACCGTGAAGGTAACACGGATGCGCGCAGCCCCGGCCGCCATGGGCGGGATGCCACGCAACTCGAAGCGCGCCAGGCTGCGACAGTCTTGCACCAGATCGCGTTCGCCCTGCACCACGTGCAGCGCCAGCGCTGTCTGGCCATCCCGGTAGGTCGTGAAATCCTGCGCCCGGGCGGTGGGGATGGGGGTGTTGCGCGGCACGATGCGCTCGACCAGCCCGCCCATGGTCTCGATGCCCAGCGACAGCGGAATGACGTCGAGCAGCAACAGCTCGCCGTTGGCGTCGTTGCCCGCCAGTTGATTGGCCTGGATGGCCGCACCCAGGGCCACCACTTCGTCGGGGTTGAGGTTGGTCAATGGCTCGTGGCCGAACGCCTGGGCGACAGC
>CALEDU010000229.1 GCA_937949455.1 uncultured Tepidimonas sp.
CCAAATGTTCGCCCAACCCGCTTGCGAAACCGGCCGGTCATCCCCATTTGGGCGTGGCTGCGTGTGGACGCCTTGGTCTGCGTGCCCGGGCGAGGGCGTGTCGCCACCCGGATCCCCTCGCGCAGGCGGTGTCGTCCCCGCCGGTCGTATTCCACTCGTCCGTATCTGTCAGGCCCGGCCAGAACTGGGCAGAAAGCGTTTGCCGTGAGCACCCGTTCCAAGAAAACCGCTGCCAGCCCTGCTGAAACCCCCGAAGCCGCACCGGCCCCTGCCGCCCCCGCTACCCCTGCGCGCAAGCGCACAGGCAAAACGGCGGCCGCCCCTTCGGCTGCTGCGGCCAGCGCCGCGACGGCCAGCGCCGACACTGCGGTCGAGTCGGCCAGCGCATCCGCTGCCGGCAAGCCCGCGAGCAAGTCCAGCGCCAAAGCCGCCCAAACTGCCCAAGCCAGCCAGGCGTCCAAAGCGGGCGTCAAACGCGGCCGCAAGCCAGCCCAAAAAGCCCAAGACGTGGCGTTCGATGACGCCGAGTTGGGCGACCTCGAAGACGATCTGGTCGATGAGGAGGTCGATGTTGCCGCCGAGGAGGTCACAGAGGCCGAACCCCTGGAGAAGGCCAAGCCACTGCGCATGAAGCTGTCCAAGGCCAAAGAGCGCGCCCTCATGAAGGAGTTTGGCCTGGACGACACGGTACTGACCGAGGAAGAAGCCAAACTGCGCCGCGAAAAGCTCAAGCAGCTCATCAAGCTGGGCAAGACCCGCGGCTACCTGACCCATGGCGAAATCAACGACCACCTGCCCGACAAGCTGGTGGAGCAAGAGACGCTGGAAGTGGTCGTCTCGCTGCTCAACGACATGGGGGTGGCGGTGTACGAGCAGACGCCCGACGCCGAAACCCTGCTGCTGACCGGTGCCCCCACCGCCGTGACCACCGAGGAGGAGGCCGAGGAGGAGGCCGAGGCCGCCCTGTCCACCGTGGACAGCGAATTTGGCCGCACCACCGACCCGGTGCGCATGTACATGCGCGAAATGGGGACCGTGGAGCTGCTCACACGCGAGGGCGAGATCGAGATCGCCAAGCGCATCGAAAGCGGGCTGCACGAGATGATGGCGGCGATTTCCGAGTCGCCTGCGATCATCCACGACATCCTCTCGATGGCGGAAGAAATCCGCGAGGGCAAGACGATCATTTCGGCCGTCGTGGACGGGTTTGCCGATGCCGACGAGGCCGACGACTACGTGGCAGAAGAGGATTTCGACGACTACGAGGACGACGACGATGGCAAGGGGGGATCCAAGGCGCTGACGCGCAAGATGGAAGAGCTCAAGCGCGAGGCCCTGGAGCGCTTCGACGCCATTCGCGCACAGTTCGAAGAGCTGCGCCAGGTCTATGAGCAAGACGGCTGGGGCTCGCCACGCTATCAGGCCGTGCAGGCACGCATCACTGAAACGCTGATGACGATCCGCTTTACGGCCAAGGCCATCGAGACGCTGTGCGACAAAGTGCGTCAGCAAGTGGACACGGTGCGCAAGGTGGAGCGCGAACTGCGCCGCATCATCGTCGACAAGTGCGGCATGCCACAGGAGAAGTTCATCGCCGAGTTCCCACCCAACCTGCTCAACCTGCAGTGGGTGGAGCGGCAGGCCACCGCCGGCAAACCCTGGAGCGCCGTGCTCGGGCGCAACATCCCCGCCATTCAGGAGCTGCAACAGCGCCTCATCGACCTGCAGACGCAGGTGGTGGTTCCGCTGGATCAGCTCAAGGCAATCCACAAGCGCATGAACGAAGGCGAGGCCACTTCCCGCGACGCCAAGCGCGAGATGATCGAGGCCAACCTGCGCCTGGTCATCTCCATCGCCAAGAAGTACACCAACCGTGGCTTGCAGTTCCTCGACCTGATCCAGGAAGGCAACATCGGCCTGATGAAGGCGGTGGACAAGTTCGAATACCGCCGCGGCTACAAGTTTTCGACCTACGCCACCTGGTGGATCCGGCAGGCCATCACGCGCTCGATCGCCGATCAGGCGCGCACCATCCGCATCCCGGTGCACATGATCGAGACGATCAACAAAATGAACCGCATCAGCCGCCAGCATCTGCAGGAGTTTGGCGTCGAGCCCGATGCCTCCATCCTGGCCGAAAAGATGGACATGCCGGAGGACAAGATCCGCAAAATCATGAAGATCGCCAAGGAGCCGATCTCCATGGAAACCCCCATCGGTGACGACGACGACAGCCACCTGGGCGACTTCATCGAGGACACGACCAACGTTGCACCCGTCGAGGCTGCGATGCAAGCCGGCCTGCGCGACGTGGTCAAAGAGATTTTGGACACGCTCACACCGCGCGAGGCCAAGGTGCTGCGCATGCGCTATGGCATCGAGATGTCCACCGACCACACGTTGGAAGAGGTGGGCAAGCAATTCGACGTCACGCGCGAGCGCATCCGACAGATCGAGGCCAAGGCGATCCGCAAACTCAAGCACCCGAGCCGGTCCGAGAAGCTGCGCAGCTTCCTGGACAACCTGTGAACATCGAGGGGCTCTAAGACACGCGAAAGCGCGACACGGCTGCCACGAGGTCATCGGCCTGTTGGCGCAGACTCGAGGCCGCCGCAGCGATCTCCTCGACCAAGGCACACCTGGCACCTGGTCCGGTACGGCCCCCGCCGCTTGCTCACGAGGTCATCCACAGGGCAAACAGGGTGATGCTAGGGAAAGCCGCCAAAATGGCCGTGCGCACCAAATCGCTGATCACGAATGGCGCGACGCTGCGGTAGGTCTGCGCGATCGGCACCCCGGGCGCCAGGTTATTGATGACGAACAGGTTCATCCCCACCGGCGGGGTGATCAGCCCGACCTCTACCACGATCAGGACCAGGATGCCGAACCAAATGGCGGTCTCCTCTGGCGTCATACCGAAGTCCAGCCCCATGACCATCGGAAAGAAGATCGGGATGGTCAGCAGTATCATGGATAGCGAGTCCATGACGCAGCCCAACAGCAGATAAACCAGCAGGATGAGGGTCAGCACCAGCCACGCGTTCAGACCCTGTCCAATCACCCATTGGGCCAGCTCCTGTGGCAGTTGGGACAATGCCAAAAAGGTGTTGTACAGCCCCGCGCCCAGCACGATCATGAAAATCATGCCCGTGGCGACGGCGGTAGCGTAGATGGCATCGCGCAGCGTCTTGGCATTGAGCCCGCCGGCCAGCCACGCCGCCAAGCCGGTGCCGAAAGCGCCGACTGCCGCCCCTTCCGCTGGGGTAAAGATGCCGGTGTAGATCCCGCCCACGACCGCTAAAAAGATGACGATCACTGGCCAGGTGCTACCCAAGGCTTTCCAGCGCTCGGCCATGGGCACTGGTGCCACGCGCCCAGCGCTGTCGGGCTTGAGGCGCACATAAATCGAAATCACCATGAGGTAGCCAACGGCGGCCAGTATGCCTGGCACGAAGGCCGCCAGGAACAGCTTGGCAATGTTTTGTTCGGTCAGAATGGCAT
>CALEDU010000230.1 GCA_937949455.1 uncultured Tepidimonas sp.
GCCGCCCTGTTTTGGGGCCGGCCGCGGGTGGACCGCTGGCACCGGCTGCTGGCCCAAGCGGCCCGGCGTTGGGAACGCGCCGGCGTGCCCCGCCCGTGCCCCCTCACCCCCGCGCGGCTGCGCGCCGCCATCGCGCAGCGACTGGGGGACGACCCGGACCGGGTGTACCCAGCCTGGGCTGAGTGGCTCGCAGCGCTGGAGGCGTCGCGCTACGATCCCGCCAGGTCCCCCTCTAGCGACTCGACGATGCCTACACGCACTCCCCTCGCCCGCCGCCTGCGCAGGCTGCCCCCACCCCCTGCGCCAGCCGACGTGCGACGGCGCCAGCTGTTGGGCACCGCGTCGGTGCTGACTTTGGGCGCCTTGCTGAGCCTGCCGCCGGCACCCGCTTGGGCGCGCGGCAAAGCGGAGCCCGCGCAGCGCGTGGCAGCGGCCTCGTATGCCGAGCGGGCGGACGCCCGCGCCCTGGCCGAGGCCATCGACGCCGCAGAAGCGTGGGACGACGGCTGGGCGCGCCGCTGGATCGCCCAGGCAAGGCACGACGCGCGCGCCGCGCAACAGGTGCTGCCGCCCCCGCCAGCGGCATTCAAGAATTGGACCGCCTACCGCGCCCGGTTCGTCGAGCCGCGGCGCATCGCAGCCGGCGTTCGCTTTTGGGATGCGCACCACGCGTCGCTGGCGCGTGCACAAGCCGAATACGGCGTGCCAGCATGGCTGATCGTCGGCATCATCGGGGTGGAAACCCTGTACGGCCAACACCTGGGTCGCCACCGCACGCTGGATGTGCTGGCCACACTGGCGCTGGACTTCCCCGCCCAACACCCGCGCGCTGCCGCCCGGCAGGCGTATTTTCAGGGGGAGTTACGCGCCTTTTTGCGGCTGGCCCGGTTGTCTGGCTCCGCGCCTGACGTCTGGCGTAGCAGTTACGCTGGCGCACTGGGATTGCCACAGTTCATGCCCAGCAGTTGGTTGGCCCATGCGGTGGACTTCGACGGCGATGGCCGCATCGACCTGTCCGCAAGCGCAGCGGACGCCATCGGCTCGGTTGCCCAGTTTTTGCGGGCGCACGGCTGGCAGCGCGGTCTGCCCGCGCGCTATGGTGTGACCCCGCCGCCCCCTGGCGAGGCGTTGACGGCTTTGCTGGCGCCGGACATCCGGCCCACTTTCACGCTGGAGGAGGTCCGCGCCCTCGGCGCCCAACCGGCCTCCGAAGCGGTAGGCCATCCGGGCCTGCTGGCCCTGGTGGAGCTGCAAAATGGCGATCCGGCCAACGGCGGTGCGCCGCCCACCTATGTGCTGGGCACCGAAAACTTCTTCGCCCTCACCCGCTACAACCAGAGCAGCTATTACGCGATGGCGGTGCTGGATCTGGGTCTGGCCGTCGAGCGTGCGCGGCAAGCGCGCTGCAACGAAAAACGTCTGGCTGATCCGCGCGTCACGCCATCGTCATAGACCAAAGATAGTGTGATGAGGTTATGGAGCGATAGGTCATGAACGCATTGAATATGCTCATTTTGCCGCGCGCTTACGCTTCCTCATCATCCGATCCCCACAGCGTGCGCAGCCTGTTGCAAACCGATTCATTGCGCATGCACCTACAGCCCATCATCGACTTGGCTGCCTGTCGGATCATCGGGCATGAAGCGCTGGTGCGCACGCCAGCCGAGTGTACCTGGCATACACCCGACGCCTTGTTCGCAGCCGCCCGCCACGAAGGCAGTGTTCTGGAACTCGAACAGGCATGCATGGTGGCCGCTCTCGCCAGGCGACGTGAAGTGCCCGGCCCAGGTCAGTTATTTGTCAACCTCAGCGCATCGGCTTTCGTCCGCGTTTTGACAATCATGGCCAGTCATGTCAACACCGCGTTAAATTCAGATTGGAGCGGCGTTGTCATCGAACTGACCGAACATGAACATGTTCATGATGTGTCCGCTGCGCAGGAAGCACTGGCCTTCTGGCGCGGACGTGGCGGGGCATTGGCGCTGGATGACTTTGGTGACGGGCGCTCGAGCCTGCGTCTCTGGTCGGAACTGAGGCCAGAATATATCAAAATCGACAAATATTTTATCCGTCATGTCCACCGAGAAGGGCACAAAATAAAAACCTTGCGCGCCCTTCAACAATTGGCCGAAACCTTCGGATCACGATTGATCGCAGAAGGTGTGGAAGAAGCCGATGAATTGATGGTTTTGCGCGACCTGAATATTCCACTGGTTCAAGGCTATTTTTTGGGTCGCCCCAATCTTCAACCTTCGGCTGAAATACCCCCGGCGGCCATGGATGTCTTGCGGAGCCGTCAATTGGCTGTGCTGCCCGAAGACCGTCCGGTGATCAACCGCGGCCTGACCGCTCGTTCGCTGATGACGCCGGCCGAGGCCTTGCCATCGACCGCCAATCACAAACAAGCCCTGGACTTCTTCGCCAAACATCCTGATTTGCATGCTGTCGCTCTCGTCAACGAAGACAGACCCGTCGGCTTGCTGGCCCGGCACACCATGGAAGAATTGGCTATACAGCAGCCGTATTTTCGTGAGCTGTATGGCAAGCGACCCTGTATACAGCACGCCAACACCTCCCCACTGAGTGTAGATGCCAACACCCCGATCGAACATCTCACCTCGGTGCTGGTTTCATCCGATCAGCGTTATTTGCGTGAGGGATTCATTATCACCGAGGGCGGACGTTATATTGGGCTGGGAACAGGTGAACAGCTCGTCCGGCGGGTGACCGAAGCCCGTATCGAGGCGGCTCGGCATGCCAATCCGTTGACTTTTTTGCCTGGCAACGTACCTTTGACACTGCACATGGAACGCTTGCTGGAAAACAAGGAGCCCTTTACGGCATGCTATGCAGACCTGAATAATTTCAAAGCCTTCAATGATCATTATGGCTATTGGCGGGGTGACGAAATGATTCGCCTGCAAGCACGCTGCCTGAGCGAGGCATGCGATCCGCGCAAAGACTTCATCGGCCATGTGGGTGGAGACGACTTTGTACTGCTGATGCAAAGCGACGACTGGCATGAGCGGATCGTGAATGCAGTCGGTAAATTCGACGGGCTGGCGCAGGATCTATTCGATGAAAATGCCAGAAAGGCCGGTGGAATCCATGCCGAAGACCGTCATGGAATCATGCGTTTTCATCCTATGACAACCGTGAGCATCGGGGCGGTGCGCGTACAACCTGAAAAATATGCACATGCCGAGCAAGTCGCCAATGCAGCAGCATTGGCCAAACACCACGCCAAGCAGTCCAAACTGGGAGTTTATGTAAAAGACGGGGCAGACCCAGATTAATCACTCACCGAAAAATCGGACGCCCCTTTGGGATACGTTCCGCCTACATTTTCCGTCAACGCGGAACGGGCATCAACATGATTTGCATGCCAATAGCGACGGTTTTTTTCGCGTTCGCATGATGCGTGCGATGGTCGCGTACTGGACCAAACGACGGCACCACAGGTTGCCGTGTTGACCCATTTCAAGTTCAAGGCATTCAATCGTCGCACCACGGCGGCGTGAGGATGGCCATAGCGATTGCGCCATCCCGCCTGTATCGCCACCAGCTCGGGCTGGATCGACTGTAGCCACCGATCGCTGCTGGATGTTTGGCTGCCATGGTGTGCCGCCACCAACAGTCCCACCTGCAATGCGGGATGGGCCTCGATCAGCATTGCCTCTTCCTCAGAGCGAATATCTCCCGTCAGCAATGCGGAAGTCCGACCTTGCCCGATTAGCAGCACGCACGAGCGGGCGTTATCGCCCCCCTGCCGCGCAGGCATCCAGTCGGGTGTGGGCGGGTGGAGAAATTGAAAGGTCACACCGTCCCATTCCCACGATACGCCAGCCGCACACAAATTGAGCGGGGCCGCATGGCGCGCCCCAGGGTCGAAGGAGGTCCACCATGTCGCCGCCGGAAACGCATTGGCCAGCGTGGTCATTCCTGCCGCGTGGTCGCTGTCGTCATGGCTGATAACGATGACCTGCGGCTCACTACCCAGGGCGCGCAGCCACGGCAACAGAATGCGCTCGGCCGCGTCACTGTGTCCCATCGGCGGGCCGCTGTCGAACAACAGCGTGTGACGGGCGGTGCGCACGATCGCAGCACTGCCCTGCCCGACGTCGGGCAGCAGCACCTCGAAGGTCCCTGGTGGTGGTGTGGCGGGCCGATACGCCAGCACGGGCCACAGCAACCAGAGCCCCCACACCCGCCAGCGCCACGGGGCGCGCCAAACCAACAACACCGCTCCGACACATGCAGCCATGGCCAGCAGCAGGGGTGGAACAGGCCGCTCCCAAACGGCTATGGGCCACGCCGCCAGTGTGCGCAGGACAGTCAGCAGTGCCTGGGCCAGCCATGCAGCGGCGTCCCACAGGGGCGCTGCAGCCACACCCGACAGTGCCAGCGGCGTCAGTGCCAACGTGACCCAGGGAATGGCGATCAAGTTGGCCAACAAGCCGATGATGGACACCTGACCAAACAACAGCAAGGTCAGCGGCGCCAGCGCCACGGTGAGGACGGCCTGCACCCGCAGCAGTCCCTTGACCGCCTGGCGCAGGCGCTGTCCCAGGTCAGCGGCCTGCCACACCGACCCACCTTGGCCAAACAACACCGCCACTGCGACGAAGCTGAGCCAGAAGCCCGGCTGCAGGAGGGCCCAGGGGTCGAGTAGCAAAGCCACCGCCATGGCAGCCAGCCAGGTCGCACCCCAGGGCCAGCGTCGACCGCTCAGGCCCAAGACCACGACCAATGCCAGCATGGTCACGGTGCGCTGCGCGGGTACCCCCCAACCGGCGAATAGCGCATAGGCCGTGGACAAGGCAATACCGCCCAGCCCAGCGGCCATCGGCACTGGCCAGCGCAACAGCACTGCGGGCCAATGTCGTCCTACGCTCCGCCAAAGCCCGCCCACCAGAACCGTGGCGATGACCGCAAACATGGTCACATGCAAACCAGAGATGGAGACCAAATGGGCCACCCCCGTAGCGCGGATCGTGGCCCAATCCTCCGCGGGGATCGCCCCTTGATCGCCCGTGACCAGTGCGGCCACCAGCCCGACGGCCGCCGGCAGATGCCGAGGCTGGAGCCGCTCTACGATCGCGTCACGCACGAGGGTGCGAGCACGCTCGACCGGGTGGTGCCAGGGATCGTCGGCGAGGCGGCGGGGGGCAATGTGCCGTCCGCCTTCCAACACGCTGCCAGTCGCGACAATGCCCTCGCGCCACAGCCAGGCTTCGGCATCAAAGCCATGCGGATTGGCCAGCCCGCGCGGCGCGCGCAAGCGCAGGCTACCCTGCCATGTTTCGCCAGGCAGCAGCCGCGGCACGGCGGCTTCGCCGCGCACGGCACCGAAGGACGACCGCCAAGTCAGGCGGATCGTTCCCTGGATCTGCAGGTCGTGGCCGTCGCGCGCACGGGCCTGCAGCAACTGGGCGTGGAACGTCGCGCTCTGGTCGCCACGGCTGGGCATGGCCACCACCCGCCAGACCGCCTGCACGTGCGCACCATCCGCAGCCGGCGGCAGCGCCTGGGCGGCAAACCCCACAGCCCGCCCGCCCGTGGCGGCAAAGGCCAACGCGGCTGCGACCGGCAACCAACCCCACCGGCTGCGGGGCCGGCTGGGCATCGTCCGCATCAGACCGACGCCTGCCATGAGCGCCAGCAGCGCCAGCGCCCCATAAGCCCAGCCTGGCCACAGCGACGTCTGCGTGAGCTGCAACGCCGTCCCCAGGATCCAGCCCAGCGCGGCCGGCCCCCAGACCCGGCGGATAGCAGCCGCCCCCGTCTGGATGTACGCGCCCTCCAGCAAGGCACGATCATTGTTTGGTTCTCTCACGGACGCTGGCGAATGCGCCCGATGCCCGCTCGGCATGTCCCACTCCCTGCTCGACTCTGCGCCAGCGCACCATGGCCATCCACGTCGCGCCCCGCCACGTCACCGATTATCGATGCGGCCGGCTCGTCCGCGACAGACACCGGCTGACTAGAATGCAGCCCTTTACGGAGCCCACAAATCATGAGCGTTTACGATCGTTTGCAAGCCCTGAACATCACACTGCCCGCCGTGGCGACACCCGCCGCGGCCTATGTACCGTTCGTGCAGACCGGCAAGCTGTTGCTGCTCAGTGGCCACATCGCCAAGCGCGACGGCCAGCCCTGGGTGGGTCAACTGGGCCTGACCATGACCACCGACGAAGGCAAGGCCGCCGCCCGCGCCGTCGCCATCGACCTGCTGGGCACGCTGCACGCCGCTTGCGTGGCCGCCGGCACCGACCTCAATGGCGTGCAGCGCATCGTCAAGGTGCTTAGCCTCGTCAATTCCACCAATACCTTCACCGAGCACCACTTGGTGACCAACGGTTGCTCCGAACTGTTGGGGCAAGTCTTTGGCCCGCAGGTGGGTGCACACGCCCGCAGCGCCTTCGGCGTGGCGCAGCTGCCGTTTGGCGTGTGCGTGGAAATCGAGCTGATGGCCGAATTGGCCTGACGGGCCGCCTCGCCGATCGCCTTGAGCGGGTGGCGGCAGTGGATTGGGCGAGCACATCCGCCACCAAGCGCGGCGACCCGACCAGAAAATCCTCGCTGCCGACCTGCTGGTGCTGCAGGTGGCGGGGCGCGCTTTCCTGGCCAAGGCCTCTCCCAGGGCTAGGGGCGTAGAGCACCCATGATCGCCAAGGCCAGCGCCTTGGTGCCCCCTTATTGCACGCGCCAGACAGTCATGGGCTTGAAGCCAAAGCTGGCATCGCGCCCCCTGCGGCCACGGGCGGCGCGGGCGTTGTTGAGGGTGCGGATTTCCAGCACCTCCTCGCGCCATTTGCCGCCTCGCCCCACACCGCCGATGCGCACACTGCGCAGGTAGGCCGCGGCGCCGGCCAGGGTGTCTTTGTCCTCCAGCCCCATGAGCATGAGGCCGCGCCCGCCCTTGGGCTGCTGCTTGAGGTCGCTCAGATCGAAAGTCAGAATACGCCCGCTGCTGGAGACGCAGCACACCTGGGTCGCTGGAGCCAGCGCGGCCGGGTCTGGACCGCCTTCCGGGGCCGTGGGCGGGGCGAGCACGGTACCGTCTGGGGCGGCCAGCCGCACCACCATGCCGCCGCTGACCAGCGCGGGGCGGCACACCGTCTCGCCCTCGTTTAGCGTGATGAAAGCCTTGCCGCCCTTCAGGCGGCTCGTCATGTCCTCTACCGTGGCCAGAAAACCATAACCA